>NZ_DJBE01000086.1:0-12262 GCF_002429925.1 Acinetobacter sp. UBA5984 | reverse complement strand
TTTCATGGGGCTAGTATAAACATTTTTTTACTTTCGCAAGAGATCTAATGTTTCTTCATATCCTATAAATTGAAATTTCATATTAGTTAAAAATTAATACTATATTACCTTCCTATACTTTTTAAATTTAAGAAATGCTCTCAATATATGAAAAAATGAATATACAAAGGATACAAACCAAATCATTTTAAAAATGTAATTAAATTCTCCCTCAAATAATCCATTAGCAATAGCCAGTGCAACAATTAAGAATACTATACAATACATTTTTTTACGTTGAAAACTTTTCCATGCCATGACAGACAATTCGGTTCTTAATACAAAAAAAGTTAAAAATGCTAAACTGCTACTTATACTTGCGCCAATTGCTCCTAATTTTGGGGTTAACAAAAAATTAAGAATAATGGCTGAAAAAAGTGCACCTAAAGAAGCATAGAGTGACAAGTATGACTTTCTACTAATACCAATACCTACACAAGTTGCTTCAGATAGCGTATACAGTAATGGTGCTGCTAAAGCAGGCAAAACAATGTACTGAACTAAATTATACTTTTCTGGTAGAATCATACTTATAATATCAGAGAAAAGCCCAACACTAGAAAAAATAAAAACGATAATAATTAAGATAAAACCTGCGACATCGTACACTTTATCCAGATTTTCATTGTTTTTTACCCACTTATACACTATCGGTGCCCACACTGTCGAAAATATACTCTGTACAATAATAGCAAACCCTGCAAAACTTATTGCCAACGAATATATCCCTAATTGTTCAAAATCTGAGTAAACTCTAAGAAACATTCGGTCTAATGAATTTAAACCCCAATAAGCGAGACCACCAATAATAAGTGGAGCTCCAAATGTCAGTAATTTTTTTAACTCTTTTAACTCTATAAAAACACCTTCAAATTTTAGCCATGTTTCATGTGTATTCCAGGCAAAAATTAAACATGCTATTAAGTTTGAAAGTGCTAAAGCAAGTAATAGGTTTATAAATTCTCTTTGATAAATAAAGACTACAAAAAATAATAATATTAAAATATTGAAAAGTTTAGGCCAAATTTGGCTCATTGAGAAAAGGAAACCCTTTTCTTGCATTCTCAATATTAATGAAAAAAATCTAATCAAGTAATTACAAACGAGAATCAAAATTACCAAGAAACTGGTAAAAATACTTTCGATAGAAAACAGCCATTCCGATATCAAATATGGGTTTACAATAAAAAATACGCTAGTTACTACTAAAAGAAGCAGTCCTGGGAATGCACAATTTTTCCACAATACCGATTTTTTTTCTTTCTCATGATATTCTCTTACATATGCTTGATCTAAACCCAAACCAAATAACATTGTTGAAAATGCGACCACTATTTGTAGTAAAGCAATACGACCAATATCTTCTGCACTAAAGAACCATGCTGTAATAGGTAAGGTGATAAAACCTAAAAAGGCCCCACCAATGGGACCAATCGCAAATCCGGCAATTTTCTTGATGTTCATTATACTTTTTCTGGGATTTCTAATATTTTCTTAACATGATTTATTACTTTCTCTTTAGATAATAATAATTTTAATACATTTCTATTATGCAAAATTTCATCTTCATCTAAAATATCTCCAAAACATTTTTTATCTTCCAAGTCCTGGATAGAATATATATTCATTCCCTTACTTATTAAGTATATATATAAAGGGTTTTGTACTCTTAGAAAAACTTTTGCACCTAAATACAATAATGTAACAATATTTCCATAAGCTTGTTGTCTGCAATGATTCATTATTGCATATCTACAACTTCCAATAACTCTCATATAGTCTTCTAGCGGCATAAAATCTTTTAAAGAAGTAAAATCATCGCCAAAGTATTCCTCTCCTTTTTTTTCTATATATGTTCTATATTTATCATCGCCATAACTCAGTGGACAAATAATTTTACTTGTCTTAACACCAATTTCTTTTAACAATTTAAATGCTTCAACATGATTATTAGAATAAGAAGAGCTATTACCAACTAAAATATTATGACCATTGATCCTTTTATCCTCGAGTTTTTTTGCAAAATACTCTTCGAGATTTCCATAATTAAATTCAATATATTTAGGAAAGATAGCACCATTAAAATTTTTTTTTACCATCTCGTATTCTAGATCCAATACAGGAGAAAAATAATTTATTCTTTCAATCACGTTTTCTTGCTTTACATCAAAACGTATTCGCCATATTCTTCTACAAAAAGCAATAAATTTTATTTTTAGTAAACCCAATAAACTTACGTTTACACAATTATCAAATAGTTTTTTTGTATCATTTAAATAAAGCTGATTTCCTATAATATCATAATAATCATATCCCCATCCTATCCATACAATAGGAATTTCTTTTTTCATTTTCAACAATAGCTTACCCCATACTGGAGACAGAGAATGAACTATAATTAAATCGAATGAATTAACATAAGAAACCACTCTATTAGGATTATTTATAACGGTGGCAATATTTTTAACATATTTTAGTTTTTTTGACCTTGAGTACACTATTAAACTATTTTCAACATCATCAAAAGTATTAAAAACTGAAAGAGCCATATCTACAAATTTATCATCAGTTGATAAATGTAAAACTTTCTTTAATTTTCTCATTATAATCTTTACGCCATCACTCGTAATATCTTTGCAGGGTTACCAACCATTACCATATTATCTTCAACATTTTTAGTTAATACAGCACCCATTCCAATCACCGCACCATATTTAACTTCTAACTTTTCCCTAATACTTGCATTTGTCCCTACTTCAACTAAATCCTGTAAAATAACATTGCCTGAAATTGAGGCATTAGGTGCTATTGTTACGAAATCATGTATACGAACATCATGCCCTACTGTACTATTAATATTTATGATCGTATGACTTCCAACATCTATATTAACCGTTAAGATCGTACCTGCACAAATAATTGAGCCTACTCCTATTTTCACTTGCACCCCCACAATTGCTGAAGGGTCAACTAGAGTAGTAAATTGAAATTTTTCATCATTGAAATAATAATCAATAATTTTTTTTCTAGACCTAGGATTTCCTATAGCAAGTACAAACTCACAATCAAAATAATCTTTAGCATTCTCAAGTGGCCCCAATACATCATATCCCATTATTGTAGTATTTTGTTTTTCTGGGGTACCATCCAAAAATCCTAAAATATCACGCCCACAGCGTTGAGCCATCCAAGCAACTTCTTTACCAAAGCCACCCGCACCAACAATCACAACTTTTTTCATGCTATATCCTTTATTACATTAACAATAACTGAGCATTGATCTAAAGATAAAGTTGGATACATTGGTAAACACAACACTCTCTCTGATAACCATTTTGCATTTGGCGTCATCGATTCATAATTTTTATAGACATTTAGATCAGTCATTATTGGATAAAAATATTTACGTGCAAAAATATTATTTTGCTTTAGTTTTTCAAACAACTCATCACGGCTAAGCAGATATTGTTCAGAAATAATGATTGGAAAATAAGAGTAATTATCCTTTTCTAAACTTGGACGTTTAATACAATGAATTCCTGATATATCTGCAAGTCCATGACGATAGATTTCATCTACTTTTTGACGTGCTAATAATGTGCTATCAATAGATTTTAATTGTAATAAGCCTAATGCAGCATGTACTTCACTCAATTTACCATTTAAAGAAATATCATTTATTATGCTCTCATTCACAATACCAAAATTTTTTAAACGGTCAATGCGTTGTTTCATTTCAGCACTGTGACAAACAATAGCTCCCCCCTCAAAAGTATTAAATACTTTGGTAGCATGAAAGCTCAATACACTTAAATCACCATAATTGAGTAAGCTTTTCCCATGATGTTTTACACCAAAGGCATGTGCCGCATCATAGACTAATTTTAAATTATGCTTGGTAGCAATATTTTGTAATGCTTCCACATCACAAGGAATGCCATAACAATGCACAGGTAAAATCGCGACTGTTTTATCTGTAATTGCCATTTCAACTTTTATAGGGTCAATATTAGATGTGTGTGGGTCAATATCAACAAAGACTGGCGTGAGTTTATTCCAAACTATCGAATGAGCCGTAGCAACAAAAGTGTAAGGCGTCGTAATTACTTCACCTTGTTCAAGCCCAAGTGCCTGTAGTGCTGTTACTAATGCAATCGTTCCATTATTAAATAATGAAATATAATCAACACCTAAATACTCACAAAGCTCTTTTTCCAACTGCTGATGTAATGGTCCACAGTTGGTTAAAATTTTATTGTTCCAAATTTGCTCTAAATAAGGAATAAACTCATCAAGCTCAGGTAAAACAGGCTGAGTGACATAAATTGACTCTTGACTCATATCTCATTCACCAATGAAATCAAATACTGACCATAATCATTTTTACTCATGCTTTGACCAATTGCTAAAACTTGTTCTTTACTCAGCCAACCATTATTCAAAGCAATTTCTTCTAGGCAAGCCACTTTGTAGCCTTGACGCTTTTCAATGGTTTCTACAAACTGTGCAGCTTCAAGCAAACTTGAATGTGTCCCTGTATCCAACCATGCAAAACCACGCCCAAGCAGTTCTACATTTAAATCACCACGCTCTAAATACCTCTGGTTTACAGTTGTAATTTCTAACTCACCACGTTCAGAAGGTTTAACCTCTTTTGCAATTTGAATCACATCATTATCGTAAAAGTACAAACCTGTTACAGCAAAGTGTGATTTTGGGTATTTTGGCTTTTCTTCTAAAGATACCGCACGTTTTTGCTCATCAAACTCAACTACCCCAAAACGTTCTGGATCTTTCACTTGATAGCCAAATACAGTCGCACCTTTTTGACGTGACACAGCCTGACGCAACATTGGAGTAAAACCTTGACCGTAAAAAATATTGTCGCCAAGCACTAAGCAAACATTACTATCCCCAATAAAGCTTTCACCAATTATAAAGGCTTGTGCTAAACCGTCTGGACTAGCTTGGACTGCATATTCAATCTGAATACCAAACTGAGAACCATCACCTAATAAACGTTTAAAGCCATCAATATCGTCAGGAGTACTAATAATTAATACTTCACGAATACCCGCAAGCATTAATACCGAAAGTGGGTAATACACCATTGGTTTGTCATAAATGGGGATTAGCTGTTTCGATACACCTTTGGTGATCGGATATAAGCGTGTACCCGAACCACCTGCCAAAATAATACCTTTTGTAGTATTTAACATTATAAAGTTACACCCAATCTTTCACGTTGGTAACTGCCATCTTGCACACGACGACACCATTCCAAATTATTTAAATACCATTCAACAGTTTTACGGATACCGGTTTCAAAAGTTTCAGTTGGCGACCAACCTAACTCATTCTTGATTTTCGCTGCATCAATGGCGTAACGTAAGTCATGCCCAGGACGATCTTTAACAAAATTAATCAATGACTCATAAGATTGACCACTTTCTTGTGGCTTTAATTCATCCAATATTTTGCAAATGGTTTTCACCACTTCAATATTCTGCTTTTCATTATGTCCACCGATATTATAGGTTTCACCCACCAATCCCTCAGTCACCACTTTATATAAAGCACGGGCATGATCTTCTACAAATAACCAGTCCCGAATTTGCTGCCCATTACCATACACAGGTAAAGGCTTTACATCTAAGGCATTTAAAATGACAAGCGGAATGAGTTTTTCTGGAAAGTGGTAAGGACCATAATTATTGGAACAATTGGTCACAAGTACAGGTAAGCCATAAGTTCTATACCATGCACGAACTAAGTGATCTGAACTGGCTTTAGATGCTGAATAGGGAGAACTTGGTGAGTATGAAGTTGTTTCAGTAAAGAGAGCGGTTGTCCCCTCTAAATCACCATATACTTCATCTGTAGAGACATGATGAAAGCGAAATTTTTGTCGTGCTTCTGCTTCAAGGCTTATCCAGTACTTTCGAGTAGCTTCTAATAAAGTATAGGTTCCAAAGATATTGGTTTGAATAAATGCCGCAGGACCATCAATTGAGCGGTCTACATGCGACTCTGCTGCCAAATGCATAATTGCATTGGGTTGAAACTCTGCTATTACTGCTGTAATTTGCTCTCTATCACAAATATCAATTTGTTTAAACTGATAGTTTCGGCTTTGGTCAATTTTTTTTAATGATTCTAAATTACCTGCATAAGTCAATTTATCTATATTCAGAACTTGATCGTTGGTATTTTGAATAATATGGCGGATGACTGCTGAACCAATAAACCCTGCACCGCCTGTAACTAAAATTTTCATAATTTCCTGTAATTATAACCTAATATTCATACCCAATTGTTTTAAAGTAGTTGAATAAAGACACTTCTAAATACGGTCTTAACCTACTTACAGTTTGGCTATTCAACTCAGCTCACCTATGTCCATCCTGACCATTTTTTTCGAATTCAATGACTAAAGATAAATCGACGTAGCCTAAATCAATCACGGCAATTTTAAGATGAGAAAATTGTAGCATTTTAGCGCCTTATTTATATCGGTATTTTATCAAAAATAAATCTTTCGGCAAAATACTAGCAGAAAATTATGAAACGTCTATTATGATTTGTGCTCAAAATAGTTAAAAAATGGTGTAGTGTATATTTTTTGTGAAAATCTAATATTTTAGTTATACCTATCCTCTACTCTAAAATTTTTAAATCTATCTATATTCTATTTTCAAAACTTGCAATATAGTTACAAATTGCTATGTATATAGCTAGGAACTTCGGTAGAATAAGTCAGATTTAAAAATGATTTTAAAAAATTTATAATGGAATCTCGCGTGCGACACTTTCAACTGGCTATTCTATTGGCATGTGGTATTGCCACTACCGGGTGCGCTGTCACCTCTGGCTTACAAACCTATGACTTACCTACTGAAGGCATGTATCAAACTGATCTAGGCACCTCAGTCAATGTGACTAAACTAACTCAAGACTCTATTGTTGTAGTGCAACCTGCGATACATAACATTCAACAAGACTATGCACATCTGTTCAATACAGCGCAGCGCCAATATAACCTCAGTTCAGGCGACATTCTGTCTATCTACCTATGGGCATACCCTGAAATTACACCACCTACTAGTAATGTTAGTAGTGAAAAATCTGCTGAATCTAACGGTTATCAAATTGACTCACAGGGTTATATTCAGTTTCCGATTATCGGGCGTTATAAAGCCGCAGGTAAATCTTTAGCACAAGTGAACCGCGAGTTGCGCGGACAGTTGGCGCGTTATTTAAAAACGCCAGATGTAATTGTACGGGTGCTGTCTTACCAAGGGCAGCGATACTCGGTACAAGGCAATGTCATGAAAGGTGGTCAGTTCTATTTAAATGATCAACCGATCAGTGTATATACCGCTTTAGGTATGGCAGGCGGGGTCAATGCCCAACAAGGTGACAATACCTCAATGACTTTAGTCCGTCAGGGGCGTACTTATCAACTCAATACCGTAGAGTTGGAAAAAGCGGGGCTGTCATTACACAACTTACTCATTCAGCCGAATGACACCTTGTATGTCAATAACCGTGAAAACCAAAAAATTTATGTAATGGGTGAATCGGGTAAAAACCAGTCCTTACCTATGCGTGATCAGGGTATGAGCTTAAGCGATGTATTGGGTGAAAGTCTGGGCTTAAACCCACTGTCTGCAAGCCGTAGTAAAATTTATGTGGTACGCAGTCAGCCTAATGCAGCACATACCGAAGTCTATCACATGGATTTAACCAGTATTGCCGACTTTGGCCTAGCCAATCAATTTAAAATGCGCAGCAATGATATTGTCTATGTCGATGCTTCAGGCTTGGCACGTTGGCAACGTGTGGTTAACCAAATTATTCCATTCTCAAATGCTTTATATAACCTAGATCGTTTGGGGAACTAATGAAAATTAATAACATTTTGGTGGTATGTATCGGCAATATTTGCCGTAGCCCCATGGCAGAATACTTTTTAAAAGAGCAATATCCACACTTACATATTGAATCTGCGGGTATTTCAGGTTTGGTTGGTCATGCAGCCGATGACAAAGCCAGTTTATGTATGCAACGTCATGGTATCGATATGAGTCCACACGTAGCAAAAAAACTCAATGCAGAGCTGATTAAAAAAGCCGATTTAATTTTAGTCATGAGCCAAAATCAGCAAAAGCATGTGGAACAAACTTGGCCCTTTGCTAAAGGCAAAACCTTTAGATTGGGGCACTGGCAAAGTAAAAATGTTGCTGACCCATATCAGCACGATCAAGCCGTATTTGATGAAACCTGCACCTTAATTCAAGCCTGCATTGCCGACTGGAAAAAATATATCTAGTTTCTAGATTTTTTGATATTCTACTTTTTTGATATTTAAACTATGAGCCAAACCGCCAACACCGAAGACACCATTGATTTAAAGGAATTATTTTTTTCCTTAATCGCACAATGGAAACTGATTATTCTTTGCGTTCTACTCAGTGTAGTCTGCGCTTTTCTGTATTTAAGAACCACACCAGACACCTATGCAGTAGATGCCTTGGTACAGGTCGAAGACAGTAAAGGGGCCTCTGCAGCTTTATTGGGTGATTTGTCCAATATGATTGAGCAGAAATCGCCTGCACAAGCTGAAATTGAAATTTTAAAATCACGTTTAGTGTTGGGTAACGTGATTAATCATCTAAATTTAAATATTCGCGTTTCGGGTACAGAAGATAGTTTCTGGAATCGTTTATTGGCCAAGCATGAATATAACAGTGAATATTCAGCGCAATCTGTACTATTCAAAGACAATCAAAAAAGTTTTGATATTCGCCAGTTCGATATTCCGCAATACTTTCAAGATAAAAACTTAATCCTCAAATTTGCACAAGGCAAATACAGTCTGACGGATGCAGCAACCGAACAAGTGGTTTTTTCTGCGCCTTTAAACCAAGTCAGTCAATTACAGTCTGAATTTGGGGTTTGGAAAGTTGCTATTTTTAGTCAAGACAGCTTTGACGCTGCCTATAATATCCAAAAACAAAGCTTACCTGCTGCAATGAAAACCTTAACTGCCAACTACTCTGTGGCAGAAAAAGGTAAATTGACAGGTGTATTGGAACTAAATTACCAAGGACAAGATAAACAACACATTACCCAAGTGTTAAATGCCATATTGGTCGCTTATAGCCAACAGAATATTGAGCGTCGTACCGCAGAAACTGCACAGACTTTAAAATTTTTGGAAGACCAACTCCCAGAACTTAAACAACAGCTAGACGTGGCAGAACGTGAATTTAACCGTTTCCGCCAACAGTTTAATACGGTCGATGTGACCAAAGAGTCTGAGTTGTACTTGACGCAAAGTATTACCCTGGAAACTCAAAAAGCGCAGTTAGAGCAACAAGTGGCTGAAGCTGCTGCCAAATACACCAATGAACACCCTGTCATGCAGCAAATGAATGCTCAATTGGGTGCGATTAACAAACGAATTGCTGAATTAGACGGCACACTCAAGCGTTTGCCTGAACTACAACGCCAGTATTTACAATTGTTCCGTGAAGTTGAAGTCAAACAGCAGCTGTACACAGGACTATTGAATTCCTATCAGCAACTTCGGATTGCCAAAGCGGGTGAAATTGGCAATGTGCGTATTGTTGATACTGCAGTTGCGCCAATTGAACCAATTAAACCAAAGAAATTACAAATTCTGATTTTATCTATTTTCTTGGGTGCTTTCCTAGGTACATTACTGGCCTTATTACGTAATATGATGCGTTCTGGTATTAAAGATGCAGCGCAAATTGAAAATGAGCTTGATCTGCCAGTTTATGCCACTGTACCGCGCTCTGTTATTCAAGAAAGTCGGATTAAACTTTTACAGAAGAAAAAGAATATTCCGATTCTTGCGGTGAAAGACAGTAGTGATATTGCGATTGAAAGCCTGCGTAGTATGCGTACCGCAATTCATTTTGCCCTCACCAATGCCAGCAACAACGTGATTACACTTTCAGGCCCTGCCCCTGAAATCGGTAAATCTTTTATTACCATTAACCTGGCTACTATTTTAGCGCAAGGTGGGAAACGGGTCTTAGTGATTGATGGTGATATGCGCCGCGGCTATTTGCATAAATATTTTAATGCCGAGGTGCAACCAGGTTTAGCTGAATTATTGAATCATCAAAACAGTTATGAAGATGTAGTACACAGTTCTACGGTAGAAAATCTGTTTTTTGTGACGCGTGGTAAAAGTCCGGTCAATCCTTCTGAGCTGTTAAGTACAGATCGATTCAAAACTTTCATGGATCAGGTATCTGCTCATTTTGATCATGTACTGATTGATACGCCACCTGTGCTTGCGGTGACCGATGGTATTATTATTGCGCAATATGCGGGTGTGAGCTTATTAATTGCCCGTCATGCCAAGACACAAATCAAAGAGCTAGAAATTACAGTAAATCGTTTTGAACAGGCTAATGTTAAAGTTAATGGCGTGATTCTGAATGATGTTCAAAAAAGTGCTGGAAGTTATGGCTACGGTTATAATTACGCCTATGCTTATACTGCACACAAAGATAAAAATTAATCCTGTCTTGAATTTCACACTCTGCCTTGAGCAGGGTGTGAAATCACCCTCTATTACATTTATCCCAAATGATCTTTGTTGAAGAAATCAACTAAAAAACCTATCGTGATAGTTTAAAACTCCTGAGAATATACAAGAATGTTTAAATCAAAAACACTGCTCGCCAGCTTGGCATTAAGCCCCTCACTAACCTTTGCTCAAGGCATTGTTTAAATGACCAAAACCTACGTACCGATTTAAACTGGTTAAATCAGCACTTCGACCTGGCCAATGAGTGGTGATGAAATTCAACGCACCCTTTCTCAGGCAAAAATCAGCAATAGTAATCAACAAAAAGTCATTGACTCAGTCATGGCTCATTTGAATACCAATAACCAGTTACTCAAAACATCCTTGTTTGCAGAAACAGATCAAAAAATCTTCCTCAAGCTTTTGGCGACCAGCAAAAAGCCCAATACCAAGCGGGTATAGAGTTGAATACAGGCAATCAAAATTGGGATGCCAGACTTCGCGTGAATGCCGAAAAAGATCCCAAGATTGATAATGATCAAGATGTTAATGTTGAAGGATCTTACCTCGCGGGTAAATTATGGAATCAATGGCTGATTGCTGGACAAATTCCGACCTACTGGGGACCCGGTCATGATAGCAGCTTAATTCGGGGTGATGCCAGTCGGCCTGTATATGGTGTGACCATGCAACGTGCCGAACAGAATGCTTTTGCAAACAAATGGCTATCCGGGATTGGGCCTTGGCAATATCAAGCCTTTGCCGGACAACTGGATGACTACGATGCTCTGTACCTGATACCAAATTGATTAGCTTACGTGTCACCGCACAGCCTTTACCCTATTTGGAGCTGGGTGCTTCGCGTGCTATGCAATGGGGTGGTGGTGACCGTTCAGAAAGTCTATCTACTCTTTGGAATGCGATCAAAGGTAATGATAACTTTGATAATAGTGATGATGATAAGTCGAATCAAATTGCAGGTTTTGATGTCCGTTTGAATCTACACCCTTTGATACAAGTCCCAATGGGAATGTATGCACAATATGTTGGTGAAGATGAAGCCGGCGGCTTACCAGCCAAAAAAATGTATCTGGCTGGGGTCGATTATTCTTCTAGCTATCACAATATGCCCTTCCAACTGTATACTAAATGGACAGATACCCGTAGTAATGGTAGTGCTGATGGTATTTCATACAACCATCATGTTTATACCGATGGTTTTTATCAGCATGGTTACCCATTAGCACATGCGATAGGTGGTGATGGTCAAATGATTTCAGTAGGTGGTGATATTCGTTTCGATCGCCTCAATCGTGTTAATGCTCGAGTGCTATTTGCCAAGCTGAATGAATCCCACCGAACTAGACTAATTTAGCTTTTCCAGCGCAGGATGAATTAAAAGCTGTTGATGTGAGCTGGACGCATTATTTACGCCCCGATATTTCACTAAAATTAAATGGCTGGCTCAGCAATTCAGACCTACATAGCAATGATGGTGGAGCATCGATTGGGATTGAATTTCCTTTAGAAAAAGGCTTATTTTCTTATTAAGTTCTTTGCAAAATACAATCTCGGTTGAGGCAATCATTTCCCTAGACATTTTCTAACAATAGATCTCTTGCGAAAGTTAATTTAAGAGCATCCAATTCACCA
>NZ_DJBE01000014.1:0-113706 GCF_002429925.1 Acinetobacter sp. UBA5984 | reverse complement strand
TTATTTCAGGACGGGACAATGACTTATTCGAAAAAAGGCAGTTTTTAAAACTGCCTTTTTTATGTGTTCAGTATTTATTTTAAATAAAATTAAAACCCAGCATTATTTCATTCTATTTTTTACATTTGTGATTTCATTTTTGTATTTTTATCTCATTTCTTGAAGCGATTTATCATTTTAAAAGTCAATTAAATCTAGGGTTTCATATTATACTGATACAGTTTCGCCATTGAATATTGTTTTTGAAATATCTATGGTTAGGCAAAAATAAACTTGAGAATATTGATCCCATGTTTCTAAAAAAACCATTATTAAGTGCACTTCTTACGACACTTTCGCTTCCTGTTTTTGCTCAAGGGCTGGTTCTGAATGATGCAAATCTTCGTACTGACTTGAACTGGTTAAACCAGCAAGGGGTGATCCAGATCAGTACCTCGACCTGGCCGCTCAGTGGTGATGAAATTCAACGAGCTCTATCCAATGCACAAGTGAGCAACAAAGTACAACAACGTGTTATTGATTCAGTTCTGGCAAAATTAACAGCAGACAATCAGCAGCTCAAAGTAGGCTTATTTGCGGAAAGTGATCCAAAAGATATTCCTCAAGCCTTTGGCGATCAGCAAAAGGCACAATTTCAGGCAGCTTTAGAGTTTAATGCAGGCGGCGAAAACTGGGATACCAAACTCCGGGTTAATGCCGAAAAAGATCGACAAATTGAGAATGATCAGGATGTGAATCTGGAAGGATCTTATCTAGCAGGAAAACTCTGGAATCAATGGCTGATTGCCGGCCAAATTCCGACCTATTGGGGTCCGGGACATGATGGCAGCTTGATTCGTGGCGATGCTAGCCGCCCAGTATATGGCTTTATGGCACAACGTGCAGAACAAACCGCTTTTGAAACTAAATGGCTGTCCTGGATTGGACCGTGGCAATATCAGGCTTTTGCGGGCCAATTGGATGATTATACTGCCGTTCCAGATGCCAAACTTATTGGTCTTCGTGTGACTGCCCAACCTTTATCTTACTTGGAGCTAGGTGCTTCTCGTGCGATTCAATGGGGGGGGGAAGGACGTCCTGAAAGCTTAAGTTCATTATGGGATGCTTTTGTCGGGAATAAAGATAATGGTGGTACGGGTGGGCCTGATCCATCGAACCAGATCGCTGGTTTTGATGCACGTCTGAATCTGTTTCCTTTGACACAGGTGCCTATGGGCTTCTATGGGCAATATGTTGGTGAAGATGAAGCAGGTGGTCTCCCTGCGAAGAAAATGTATCTGGCTGGGATAGACTATTCTGCAACTGTAAGAAATATGCCATATCAACTTTATACAGAATGGGCAGATACACGTACTAACGGCAAGGTGCGAGGTATTTCTTATAACCATACCAATTACACTGATGGTTTTTATCAGCATGGTTATCCGCTGGCACATGCCCTAGGTGGCGATGCACAGATGGTTTCAGTAGGTGGTGATATCCGTTTTGATCCGATGAACCGTTTATCTGGACGGGTATTGTTTGCTGAAGTCAATCAGTCTGAGCGTGCAAGTGTAAATAATGCTGCTTTTGCTTTTGATGATGAAATTAAAGCACTAGATGTCACCTGGTCGCATTATATTCGTCCAGAAATGCCACTTAAAATTAATGCCTGGATAAGTGACTCAGATGTAAATGGTCAGGATGGCGGTGCCTCTATTGGAATTGAAATTCCATTAGAAAAAGGCTTGTTCAAATATTAATATTCAAGACACAATAAAATCCTGCTCATCTGGCAGGATTTTTTATATTTTTAAAAATTACAGACAAAAAAAACGCAATGATTGGGGTTGTCATTGCGTAGAAAAAGGAAGTTTCTTTCAAAACTAAATCAACATTAACTGTGGAGAGAGTTAAATTTGATTCCTTACTATATAAGTATATTAGGATTCATTCTCATGTGACTCATCAGTATTCATGTTAATAGATGTTAAGTAAGGTTAAAACTATGAAGAATCTGTGTGGAAACTTGCCTTATTTTTGCGCATTTTGGGCTTAAATAAAAAAAGCCCTTCATATGAANNAGAATACCTTCCAGACGTTTTTTTACTGTACCATCACCTAAACCACCACGGCGATAATGTGCTTTCAGTTCTTCCAGTTCTTCTTTATTGGTGTCGAATGCATCAAGGTAAGTAAATACCACATTGCCTTCAACCTGGCCTGGATCTTCGATGCGCAGGTGATTCGGATCGGTATACATCGCATTGACAGCTTTTTTGATGTCTTTATCAGAAGCATCCAACACAATGGTATTGCCTAGAGATTTAGACATTTTTGCTTTGCCGTCAAAACCTGGTAAGCGTCCCACATTAGAAAGCAGCGCCTTACATTCAGGCAGTAATTCACGGCCAATCTGACGGTTAAGGCGACGTACGATCTCATTAGTCTGTTCGATCATTGGAATCTGGTCTTCGCCCACCGGAACTACAGTTGCTTTAAAGGCTGTGATATCTGCTGCCTGAGCCACTGGATAGCATAAGAAACCTGCAGGAATATCACGCTCAAAACCACGCATCTGAATTTCTGATTTAATGGTCGGGTTGCGCTCTAAACGTGAAACTGTCACAAAGTTCAGATAGAGCATAGTCAGTTCGTTTAAGGCTGGCAGGCAAGACTGAACACAGATTGTAGTTTTAGTTGGATCAATACCGACAGCCAGATAATCTGTTGCTACTTCAATAATATTGCGACGTACTTTTTCAAAGTTATCTGCATTATCTGTCAGGGCTTGAGCATCAGCGAGTAACAAATGTTGATGGTGAGAATCTTGTAAACCTACGCGAGAGCGTAATGAACCGACAAAATGGCCAAGGTGAAGCTGTCCGGTAGGACGGTCGCCAGTCAAGATTACTGGACGATTATCTTGATTACTCATTATCTATTCCAAAAAGTAGTCTGTACTACATCTATATTTTAACGAATGGCCACATTGTACGGCATTCTGTTTTTGAATGTCAGCCAGCAGCCAGAAAAAAAGCCGTAGTAAAAAATCTTATTAATTAAACAAGTGAATACAATATTTTTTAAATATTTTCATTAAAATATGTCTTCTAAAGATGATAAGGATAACAAGAATGGCGAGCAGCTTATTAATATTATTGGATGATATTGCGACTGTTTTAGACGATGTTGCCGTGATGAGCAAGATGGCTGCAAAAAAGACAGCAGGTGTCTTGGGAGATGACTTGGCATTAAATGCCCAGCAAGTCAGCGGTGTACGGGCAGAACGTGAACTTCCTGTGGTGTGGGGAGTAGCCAAAGGTTCTTTTATTAATAAGCTGATTCTTGTTCCTTTGGCTTTACTTATTAGTGTGGTTGCACCCTGGTTAATTAATCCTTTACTGATGATTGGTGGTCTATTTCTCTGTTATGAAGGCGTAGAAAAAGTCCTGCATAGCTTAAAGCATAAGAAAGCTAAGACTGAAGAAGATGCTGAGGCTGAATTCACTACGATCGAAACCGATTTGGCTACATTTGAAAAAGAGAAAATTAAGGGTGCGATCCGAACTGATTTCATTCTGTCAGCGGAAATTGTAGTGATTTCTTTGGGCACCGTGGCAGCCGCAGCTTTTACCACCAAGGTCATCGTACTGGCAGGAATTGCCATATTAATGACAGTCGGGGTGTACGGCTTCGTTGCCATGATTGTTAAAATTGATGATCTAGGTTTGTACCTGACTAAACAGGCATCCAGCTTCAAGCAAAGTATAGGCCGTGGATTGCTGGCTTTTGCCCCTAAATTGATGAAAACCCTGACGATTGTAGGTACGATTGCAATGTTCCTGGTCGGTGGGGGAATTATTGCCCATACCATTCCATGGTTTCATCATTTCACTGAAGATTCGGTTGATTATGTAGAGCACATTCCTAGTCTGGGCAGTATTGTAGGGGCTGTTACGCCTACACTGATTAATCTGGTGATTGGTTTTGTGGCAGGATTAATCGTATTTATCCTGATTGGCTTTATTCAAAAAATCAGATCGAAACCAAAGCAGGCATAAATTAGGCCCGTTAAAATAAGCTGACTTTAAACTATAAGGAATCTCACTATGCGCTGGAAAGGACGTCGTGTTAGTAGCAATGTAGAAGACCGTCGTGGCGGTGGTGCCAAAGCCGGTGGAATCAGTATTCTCGGGTTGATTATTGCTTTCGTGGCCTGGAAGTTTTTTGGCGTTGATCCACAGCAAGCCTATCAAACCACCAAGCAGGTCACGCAAGGTGTTTCTAGTGCAGAAACACGGGGACTGGAAAATCCAACGCCAGAGCAGCAAGAAGCGATCGATTTTGTAGGAACTGTTCTTGCCGATACAGAAGATACCTGGTCTCAAGTATTTCAGCAGCAGCTGAATCAGCAATATACTGCACCCAAACTAGTTCTATTTAGTGGAGTAGTAAATTCTGGTTGTGGTACAGCGCAATCGGCCATGGGACCTTTCTACTGTCCGGCAGACCAGAAAGTCTATATTGATACGGCATTCTTTAAAGATATGCGTACTCAAATGGGAATTAGCGGAGAACAGAACTCAACCGAGTTATCTCGCAATGATCAGGCAGGCGATTTTGCTCAAGCCTATGTGGTAGCACATGAGGTGGGTCATCATATCCAGACCATTCTAGGTATTTCTTCACAGGTACAGCAGGCACGTCAACAAGCCACTCAAGCTCAGGGCAATCAGCTTTCTGTACGTCAAGAACTACAGGCAGATTGTCTGGCTGGTGTATGGGCTTATCATAACCATGAGCGTACTCAGTTCCTGGAGCAGGGGGATGTACAGGAAGCCATGGATGCGGCACACAAGATCGGTGATGACTATCTGCAGAAAAAAGCACAAGGCCATGTCGTACCGGATAGCTTTACGCATGGTACCAGTGCACAGCGGGTAAAATGGTTTAATACCGGTTTGAAATCGGGACAAATGTCTGCTTGCGATACTTTTAATCAAAATATCTAAAATTAAAGATCAAAAAAGGGGAGCAAATGCTCCCCTAATGATTGAATAGTTATTTTTCCAGAAAACGACGGAAGTTTTTCAAAATCTTGATACTGACAAATAGGGCAGCCAAGGCAAATAGCGAAATCGCAAAGAGAATATATTTTAAATTGCTGATGTCATTATTATAAAATTGCTTCAATTCATTTATGGAATAGCTGAGTTTAGTGATCTGGCTAGTTCTACTATCTTGGAACTGAATATTTTCAATATAAAAATAATTTCTCACTTTTACTAAATTAACATTCTGAATCTGCCGGGTATGTGACTGATTATAGTCATCAGTACATAGGGTCGCATAATGCTCACAGCTGATTTTTGCTACATAACCATTTCCCGCAATCAGGATAAACAGCGCGTTGTCTGGACGTTGATTATTAGACACCAGTACATATTGTGCTTTGGCACTGCTTTTTAAAGGAATGCTCACGGCTTGCTGATAATATTGATCTGCTTTCAGAATTTCCTGAACTTTGGCAACACAGGTAAACATCAAGGAGAGTGTGACTAGAAAAATGACAGCAGCGAGACACAGACGGAATATGGTTTTGACAGTTTGATGCATGGGAGAAAATTTCTAAATAGAAAGGAGGAGTGAGCAATAAAGTGCTTTAAGGCTGTATGTTAAATCATCAGTTGTGAATATTGAAAAGAAACTTAACTTAATTCGAAAAAAAATGGGACTAAACTTGATCCGCTAAAATATACTGTTTTTTTAAATTTATATTTCAAGTAAATCTTTCAGCTCACGGCTGCAAATTGCCAAATCTTAGGAAACCTAATGGGAAGTTTCTTTTTTTTACAACTGTTGACGGTGGTCTTTGCTCTGTCAATTGCCACTACCATGTTCAACAAACGTGTTCTAAGTTTTCCTCAAGCCATTGGTGTGCCGATTGTTTCCGCTATTTTTGTATTTATCCTGCAATGGTGCGCCAGCCTGTTACAGGGTAATCCATTTTTTAGCATCAATATTGATAATATTGAGAAAGCAGTTCGCCATGTCGATTTTTATGACTTCCTGATTAATGGTGTGATTTGTTTTATTCTGACTTCATCCGCATTGAAGTTTAAGGTTTCAGATTTACGCAATCACTGGCGGCCGATTGGTATTCTGGCCAGTCTGGCATTGGTTTTCTGTGCAGTTTTCTTTGGTATTGCGCTGTACGGTTATCAGTTCCTGATTGGTAACAACGTCGATATATTAGTCCTACTATTACTCGGTGCTGCGCTCGGAGCAACGGATCCCATTGGGATTAAAGGTGTACTCAGTTCGGTACGCGCACCCCATCATTTGATCGTGAAGCTGGAAGGTGAGTCGCTGTTTAATGATGCGATGTGTATTGCATTATTTATGACCTTACTGAATGTACTGCAAGGTGAAAACTTTACTGTACTTGCCGTCCTGCAAACATTGCTTTATGAAATTGTCGTGGCAGTCTTGATCGGAATTGGGTTTGGTTTGGCGATTTTACGTATTCTGCGCGGTAAGCATGAAATGGAATCACTGATATTAACTACTGCACTGTTGGCTTGTGGTTCATATCTGGTTGCTTTACTGGCGCATGCTTCTGCACCAATTGCCTGTGTAATTGGCGGCTTGATTGTCGGTAATAAATGGAAAGAAATTCTGGCTGATGCAGATATCGGCGATGTAAACCATTTCTGGCATACGGTAGAGGGGATTATCAATTCTTTCCTGTTCACCTTGATCGGTCTGGAACTGTTCATTATTGATTTAAGCACCAGTCTGGTTCTAGGCGGGATTGTCGCTTTCATAATTCTGCATTTGGCACGTTTCCTGGCCAACCATCTGTCTTTTGCATTATTCCCTAGAATGCGTAAGAAAAGTTATAACGGCAGTTTAACTATCCTGTCTTGGGGTGGGGTGCGTGGCGGGATTTCCTTGGCCCTGATTCTGGCAGTGGCCAATATTCCACAACTGGAAGCGTATAGCAGTATTCTGATTGGATATACCTTTATTGTGGTGCTTCTTTCAGGGGTGGTTTGTGGCCTAGGTTTGCCAGCTGTGATGAATGCCTTCTATTACAACCCGAATGAAGAAACCCAAGGCTTTAAAGGCTGGTATCAGCGGATGTGCCACAAAATGAACCGTCGCGGTTTTCAGTATATTGTAGGGGAGGATGCAAATGGAAATGAAACCATCACCATCTTCCAGCCAGAAATGCTGATTGATAAGAAAGATGCAGATGGAGTAGCAACCGTGCATCATCCTGACAAAGTACAGGAAGTGAAACGTTTAGAAAATCCGGAGAATTTCTAATTGTTAGAATTTTCTATCAAGATTGAAAGCCTATGACATCAAGTGCAAGCCAGGAAATGGCGCAAATGATTCTGAGCGTGGTCAACCAGATTCCTTATGCGAAAGTAGCGACTTATGGCCAGGTTGCTAAACTGGCTGGCTTGCCCAAACATGCACGTCTGGTGGGTAGGGTTTTAAGTCAGCTTGATATAGAAACCGATTTGCCTTGGCATCGTGTCCTGAATGCTCAAGGTAAGATCAGTCTCAATAAACTGGATGAATATGGACATAATATTCAACAGCAAAAGTTAGGCGCAGAAGGGATTCTATGTGCTGGAAATCGGATCAGCTTAAAGCAGTATCAATGGGATGGATTTGTTTGAAAGAGAAAATCCCCACTTGATTGAAGTGGGGATTTTTTTATTACTTACGGATGACCATTACAGGAACATTGGCCTGTCCCAAGATGCTTTGTGCAACACTTCCCAGGAACAGTTTCTTGAAGCCAGTGCGGCCATGTGAACCAATCACAATCAGATCAGTATTCAAAGATTCTGCCGCCTTGACAATTTCACTATAAATCACCTGACCTTCAAGTAACTGAGTCTCTGCTTCAATACCTGCCGCAGCAAATTTTGCTTTTGCTTCGTCAAGTGTTTTCAGAATCGCGGTACGGGCACGTTCAACCAGGTCATTGGTTTGAGCTGCTGTAATGTATTCAGCTGCGATATAGGGATCAAGTGCCAGCACCTGAACCACTGTCACCTTACTATTAAACGCTTTGGCAATTTCGACGGCTTTATCGACTGCAGCGTAGGAAGTTTCTGAACCGTCAACGGGTACTAAAATATGTTCAAATGACATTAGAATTCTCCTTATCGGAAATAAGTTTTATAAAAATATGACGCGTTAAAATCGTGTACGAATTGTTGTTTATACTTTGATCATAGCGCGTATTTTATAAAATTAAAACCAAGTAAATACCTCAGTATTATGTTTAACAAAGCAATAATTTTTAATGGTTGGTATATTTTATAAGTTTTTGATTTATAATTATATTTTAAGATTAAAATAATATGATTTTAGAATATTAATGAACTAGGTTAAGAAAGCCATCTAATTTTAATAATGTATTATTACCTGTAATTTTAGATTCAAAAAATCCCTGTTATATAAAACTGTAGGGACAGGTTTAAAATTGAGATTTTAATAATAAAAAATCTATCAAACTGCATAAAGATAACCTGCTATTTCTAATAGTAAGCTTCTATCAGCATAATTTTAGTGTTCTAAAATTTCCCTTTCCGAGGGTGGGGTAATACCGTTATTTTCTTGTTTAGATTGATCATGATCTGAAATGGATTTCTCACATTCATTATAGTGATCAATTGCAAAGTTTTTAATTAAGGCTGAACGTTCAAACTGATCTTGTGGTATTTCATATTTAAACGCTTTTTCAGTAAGTTTTATACCAATCAGAGCATGGAGATCATTCGCTGTACCGTAGTGCTGTTTCATTTGCTGAATCATCCATTTCTGTGGTGCACCTTTCAGTCTAAAGAGCATGACTTCTTGAGCCAAACTTTTCACATCATCACATCCTGAAAATCTGCTGCTTGGATGAATAACAGTTGCATTGGCTAAACTTATAACACTCAATAGGAGCAGGCTTAGGTATATTTTGAATTTCGTCATCTTCAGTTTTGCTTTAATCCAGAGATACTATTGGCCACATTTGGAAAAGCATTATAGCGATAGGAAAAAATAGTAGATTCACTTTTTATTTTGTTTCTTCAGCAAGTTATTCTTAAATTTAAATATTATTTGATACGACTTTGATTTAGATTTGGCTTTAAAAAAAGATACTAATTTTCATAGTATTTGCTAATAGGTTTCGAATTAAAGCATGATTTGTACAAAGTTTAAGAGTTTATGATTAATTTGCATAAAGACTGAACATTTGTGGTTTAAAATGCTTGACGATACAACCTGAAATTACGATAATGCGCACACAGTTTACGGCTATGTAGCTCAGTTGGTTAGAGCACCGCACTCATAATGCGGGGGTCACAGGTTCAAGTCCCGTCATAGCCACCATTTTTAAAGACCAAGCTCTCAGCTTGGTCTCTTTTTTTGTGCCTTAAAAATATCAATAAAAAATTAAGAGAAAGTTCTTCTAAATTTCTGTCTGTTTAAATTTTAGAATCTTCTTTTAATTTCTTAACCTTATTTATTGCTTAAAGATAAAAAAATGCCCAAGCATTTACTTGGGCATTATAGCTAATCTAGTTTTGTTAAAACTTAGATACCTGCTTTCCAGCCATTAACGACCGGATAGCGACGTTCACGACCATAAGAACGCGAGCTGATACGTGGACCAATCGCACCCTGACGACGTTTGTATTCGTTAATATCCACCAAGCGAATCACTTTTTTCACGACTTCAGCTTCAAAGCCTTTGGCAATGATGTCATCCTGGCTCAGATCTTCTTCAATATAAGCATAAAGAATCGCATCAAGTACTTCATAAGCCGGTAATGAATCCTGATCGACCTGATCTGGACGAAGTTCTGCTGATGGTGGGCGAGTAATGACACGCTCAGGAATCACAGGAGTTTCTGCGATGCTATTACGATATTTCGCCAGTTCAAACACAATAGTTTTATAAACATCTTTTAATACAGCAAAGCCACCCACCATATCGCCATATAGTGTGCAGTAACCAACGGCAAGTTCGGATTTATTACCGGTTGCTAGAACCAGATTGCCGAACTTGTTAGAAAGCGCCATTAATAGCGTACCGCGTGCACGTGCTTGCAGGTTTTCTTCAGTAGCATCTACAGGGGCATTGCCAAAGAATGGATACAGGGTTTGCAAGAAGCCACTTACAATCGGGTTAATCTCAGCAATACCGAAAGTTACACCCATCGTTTTCGCCTGTTCAGTGGCATCTTCTACACTGATCTGAGCAGTATAGGTATAAGGCATCATCACTGCTTGGACTTTGTCAGGGCCAATCGCATCTGCTGCGATGGCAAGAGTCAGGGCAGAGTCAATACCACCAGACAGACCCAGAATCACGCCTGGGAAACCTGAACGCTGTACATAGTCACGAGTTGCCATCACCAGACTTTGATAAATCTCAGCCATGGTTTCTAGGGCTGGAGTAATCGTGCCTTTGCTGAACTCTAATTTTTCTGCATCATATTCAGCGATATACAAGCCTTTTTCAAAGCTAGGCGCTTGTAGAGCCACTTCGCCTGATTTATTGAGTACAAAGCTGGTGCCGTCAAAAATGAGGTCATCTTGGCCACCTACCTGGTTACAGTACACCAAATTGATATTCAACTGTTTGACCAGTGCAGCCATTGTATCGATACGGTGTTGCGGTTTGCCAACTTCGTATGGAGAAGCATTTAGAACCAGCGCAGTATCAATATTTAATTGAGCCAGCTGTTGAACGGTAGATAATGACCAGACATCTTCACAGATCAGGACACCAAATTTGTGTCCCAGATATTCGAAGACCAGATGCTGATGTCCTTCACCAAAATAGCGTTTCTCATCAAATACACCATAGTTTGGCAATGTCTGTTTATTATAAACCCCTAAAACTTCGCCATCTTTCATAATGGCGGCTGAGTTATAGCGTTCACCATCTTCGGTTTGATTGACAAAACCAAAGACCATAACGATATCTTTTACTTCAGTCAGTTTCTCAAACGCCAGTTTTGTACGTTTAGCCAGACTTGGACGAATTAATAAATCTTCAGCCGGATAACCTAAAGTTGAAAGTTCAGGGAAAATAATAAGATCAGCATTATCTTTTTTGGCCTGATTTGCCAAATCTATCATTGTCTGCGTATTTGCATCTAAATTGCCCACATGTGGAGAGAATTGAGCAATCGCAATTTTAAAACTTTTCATTCCAATTAAGTCCTATTCCTATAGGTGAATACACTAAATCACTGATTTTTAAAATTCTAATTATCCAGCTGAGTGCAGTTTGATACGAACAAAATGCCAAATGGCCAAAATTAAAAAAAGTCATGACCGCATGATCATTAAATCTTGATTTGCGAGCTAAAAATATCATACTTGGCTTATTTTATCGAAATTTGAGGCAGATGCTAGAGCTGTTTCAGGAGAATTGAAACAGATACACAAAGTTATGATCAGAAATGACTTATTATGGTGCTTTTTTATTCTGCTAAATGCACAAAAATACTCAAGTGGATTTAAATAAGTTTATTTTCTTAAAATAGAAATCAACAGAATACTTGAGTGAAAAATATTCAATATCATCTGCTTAACTGATTTTTTAGAATAATATTGGGGATTTTTTTTAAAAAAATATCGCGTGCAATATCTCCCTGTTGTTCAATGTTATAGTCTAAAAAGGATTTGTTGAGATTAAATTGATATTTGTAAGGATTATATTTTCCCATACTTAAAAAATAAGCGGCCTGTAAAAAAGCACCTTTAAACAAAACATTAATATTCTGCTGATATTGATAAATATGTGCCATTTCATGAATGAAAAGCGCCTGATAAGAACGGCTTTCTTTAGAATAATCGTCCCGATAATTCAAGTTACGCACATGAATATAACCACTTGGTGCCATGATCACATGCTTGGATTGCCAGGGCAGGAAAGGGTGATTCATGACACGGACTGCTGAATAGTCAATCAGGTCAGCAAAGACTTGTTGACAAAGCTTGATTTCACCTGAAGTTAAGTTCCGGCTTTTAAACTGATCAAAACGAATTATTTTCAGGATGAAGGGAAGCAGGTAAAACAGCATTAAAACTCAATCCTTAACGATATAAGAGTAATTTCTAGAAATTTGCAGAAATTGAAAATTCTTCAGATTTACTATTTTAAGTTTTTCACATCTTGGTTGTGTTGGTTTTTGTCAGTTATAAAAAAACCACCCAGAAGGGTGGTTTTTACGTCTTTCAACGCTAACCGAATTAACGGTTGATGTCGCGTTGAACTTCGCCAGTGTAAAGCTGACGAGGACGACCGATCTTGTAAGGACCGCTGTGCATTTCTAACCAGTGGCTGATCCAACCAACTGTACGTGCAAGCGCAAAGATCACAGTAAACATTTCTGTTGGGATACCAATCGCTTTAAGGATGATACCTGAGTAGAAGTCTACGTTAGGGTAAAGGTTACGTTTGATGAAGTATTCGTCAGAAAGTGCGATACGTTCAAGTTCCATAGCAAGAGCAAGCTGTGGATCGTTGATGCCAAGAGCACCAAGAACTTCGTCACAAGTTTCTTTCATTACTTTCGCACGTGGATCGAAGTTTTTGTACACACGGTGACCGAAGCCCATGAGTTTAACTTCTTTAGTTTTCACTTTTTCCATGAAGCCAGCAACGTTTTCTACAGTGCCGATTTCATCAAGCATCTTAAGAACAGCTTCGTTCGCACCACCGTGAGCAGGACCCCAAAGTGCAGAGATACCAGCAGCGATACATGCATATGGGTTAGCGCCAGTAGAACCAGCTAAACGTACTGTAGACGTAGAAGCATTTTGTTCGTGGTCAGCGTGAAGTGTGAAGATACGGTCCATTGCTTTCGCAAGAATTGGATCTACTTTGTAGTCACGGTCTGCTGGAGTAGCAAACATCATGTACAGGAAGTTTTCAGCGTAAGTCAAATCGTTACGTGGGTAAACGAATGGTTGACCAACAGTATATTTGTAGCTCCAAGCCGCCAAAGTAGGAATCTTAGCGATTAAACGAATCGCAGTGATTTCACGATGGTTAACATCTTCGATGTCCAGATTGTTATGATAGAACGCAGACAACGCACCAACAACACCAACCATGATTGCCATAGGGTGAGCATCACGGCGGAAACCGTTATAGAAGCGGCTTACTTGATCGTGAACCATAGTGTGGTTACGAACTTTAGCGTCGAATTCTTCTTTTTGCTCAGCTGTTGGAAGCTCGCCATTAAGAAGTAAGTAGCAAGTTTCTAGGTAATCAGCTTTAGTTGCTAACTGGTCAATTGGGTAGCCACGGTGTAAAAGAACACCTTTATTACCATCGATGAAAGTGATTTTAGACTCGCATGCAGCTGTTGCCATAAAACCAGGATCAAAAGTAAAGTGACCTGCAGCCAATACATCTTTAACGTCGATTACATCTGGGCCCAATGTGCCGCTGTAAATTGGTAATTCAATTTCTTTGCCATCAAGCTGTAAAACGGCTTTCTTGCCAGTTGCTTCAGACATTCAATAGATCTCCTGTCCTGGTGAATGTATATCCGAGTTGCCTATCAATCTTTTAATGCACAAAACGGACGGATCAAAAATTTGCTATAAGATTAGTGGCTACTGAAATTTTGTCAATTATACTTATGGATGAAAAATGACATTCTCACAGTGATTTAGTCATTTATCTTGGTATAAAAAGTTTAATAAAATCACAGTACCAAACCTCTATAATAAGTCAAATTGAACAGAAGGTGCAGAAAAAAATATAGTCTTTACCGTATTTGTAAGCGTTTTTTCCTAGCAAAAAATAAAGGAGAAATTGAGAAAATATTTTAAGGCTGCAACTTAAAATTATATAAATCTCGTAACTTACATCGATTTCCTTAAGTTTTTACTTCAAACTTGAATTATAAATAAAAGCAATAAATTTTCTTTTTAGCTGTCTTTAATCGGCTAAAAAAATAGCTCGCAAATTTGCTTCACTTTGTTTAATACAACTTAAACAAAAATAAATAAGTGTTTTTTTGAATCTAAAATGTCTAAAAACATCAAAAAAACTATGATCTACAAAGAGATAAGTAGGTTTTAGTACAAAAAATTCAAATTGAGATACCTCTATATAAATAGTCATTATTTATTTGTGAAATATATCCTTATGATTTTACTTGGGATTAATAAGGACCTAGGGACAAAATTACATTTTTACCGTTCATCTTTAGTCTAAATCTACTTAGTCGAAGCTTGGCTAGATAACAGACTAAATTAATCAAGTTAATTATTAAAAAACAAATATCTAGAATGAAAATATGGAGATAAAGCAAGTAGGGGAGAACTTAAAGTTGTTGTTAATGATTCTTATTTAAAGGTTTTTTGTTTAAAAAGCCAAATACAGTTGTTTGTATTTTAATAGTTCACGTTTTATAATTCAGTGTCGTTTTATATTTAGGCATGTATTTGCCTGATAATGCCAGCTTTCCTTCGAATTAATTCCAACAAACTCCGGATGGAGTTTTTAACTACAGGATGCCCGCTGTGAAAAGCAACAGACCTGTCAATTTGTCCATGGGTCAAGTTTTAGAAGTAAACTTAAAATCACCCGTGGCTATTGCATCAATTCTACACCGTCTTTCAGGTGTCATCGTATTTTTACTCGTACCGGTCCTTTTGTGGCTGTTGGATAAATCATTGTCTTCAGCAGAAGGTTTTGCTGAAGTGCAGGAAATCTTTAACGGTTTCTTTGTTCGCTTTATCGTATGGGTATTTGTAGCCGGCTTAATTTATCATTTATTCACTGGTATTAAGCACTTACTTGCAGATATCGGCGTTGCAGAAGAACTGCAAAGCGGTCGTACTGCAGCTACTATTTCATTAATCTTGTCTGCAATCGGTATTGTTGCAGCATTTGTATGGATCGTACTCTAATGAAAAGTGCTACTGGTTTAACAGGTTCAGGTTCTCGTGATTGGTTTGTCCAACGCATTAGTGCTGTAGTTCTAGCTGTTTATACCGTTGTGGTGTTTGGTTGGATACTACTGAATGGTGGCTTCAACTACGAGCAATGGTACGGCTTTATGATGACAGTTCCAATGAAGATTTTATCTTTATTGGCCGTCTTATCTCTTGTTGCGCATGCATGGATCGGTATGTGGCAGGTATTCACTGATTATGTGACTACTCGTCAAATGGGTCCATCAGCATCAGGTTTACGCCTTGTACTGACTTCAGCAGTGATTATTGCTGTATTTGCATATGCGATCTGGGCAATCCAGATTTTTTGGGCGAATTGATAGGAAACAATCATGGGCGCTATAACCCCTAAAGAAGATTACACAAATATTCCACACGAAACTTTCGATGCAGTTATCGTTGGTGGTGGTGGTTCTGGTATGCGCGCTTCTTACCAACTTGCTCAAGCAGGTTTGAAGGTTGCGGTACTGACTAAAGTATTCCCAACACGTTCTCACACTGTAGCAGCGCAGGGTGGTATTGGTGCATCTCTTGGTAACATGCAAGAAGATAACTGGCATTACCACTTCTACGACACAGTTAAAGGTTCTGACTGGTTAGGTGACCAAGACGCGATCGAGTTCATGACTCGCGAAGCACCGCAAGTGGTATACGAATTAGAACATTTAGGTATGCCATTTGACCGTAACGCAGACGGTACGATTTACCAACGTCCATTTGGTGGTCACTCTGCAAACTACGGTGAAAAAGCAGTTCCACGTGCATGTGCTGCAGCCGACCGTACAGGTCACGCGCTTCTTCATACGCTTTATCAAAGCAATGTGAAAATGGGTACTCAGTTCTTCGTTGAATGGATCGCGCTTGACCTGATCCGTAACGAAGCTGGTGATGTACTGGGTGTGACAGCAATCGATCAGGAAACTGGTAAAATTGCCGTATTCCAAGCGAAAGCTACATTGTTCGCTACAGGTGGTGCTGGTCGTGTTTACCGTGCATCTACTAACGCATATATCAACACTGGTGACGGTCTTGGTATGGCAGCTCGTGCAGGCATTCCATTGCAAGATATGGAATTCTGGCAATTCCACCCTACAGGTGTTGCGGGCGCAGGCGTACTGTTGACTGAAGGTTGTCGTGGTGAAGGTGCAATCCTTCGTAACAAAGACGGCGAACCGTTTATGGAACGTTATGCACCGACTCTGAAAGACTTGGCTCCTCGTGACTTCGTATCACGTTCTATGGACCAGGAAATCAAAGAAGGTCGTGGTTGTGGTCCTAAAGGTGATTATATCCTTCTTGATATGACTCACTTGGGTGCTGACACCATCATGAAACGTCTGCCATCTGTATTTGAGATTGGTAAGAAATTCGCGAACGTTGATATTACTAAAGAGCCAATTCCTGTAGTGCCTACAATCCATTACCAAATGGGTGGTATTCCTACAAATATTCATGGTCAGGTGGTTGTTCCTGAGTCTCCAGAATCTGAAGCTCTAGTAACCAACTACGACAAGAATACTGATACCTATTCTACTAACCAAGAAGGTCGCAACTTCACTAAACCAGTGAAAGGCTTCTATGCGATCGGTGAATGTTCATGTGTATCTGTACACGGTGCAAACCGTCTAGGTACAAACTCACTGCTTGACTTGGTTGTATTTGGTAAGGCTGCTGGTCAGCATATCATTGACTACGTGACTAAACACCACGGTGATGAGTATGAACCGCTTCCTACAACTGTGCTTGAAAACACAATTAAACGTGTTCGTAAGCTGGATGAATCAACAACTGGTGAGAATGCTCAAGAAGTTGCTGATGCAATCCGTGACATCGTTCAAGACCACGCGGGTGTATTCCGTACAACTGCGCTGCTTGAAGAAGGTGTAAAACAAATTCTTGCAATTGAGCCGCGTGTTCGCAATATTCACTTGAAAGACAAATCTAAAGTATTCAATACTGCACGTATTGAAGCTCTAGAAGTTGAAAACCTGTATGAAGTTGCTAAAGCGACCTTGATTTCAGCTGCTGCACGTAAAGAATGTCGTGGTGCTCACACTGTGGTAGATTTCGAATTATCACCAGATCATCCAGAGTATCCATATGGCCGTCGTGACGACGAGTGGATGAAACACACCTTGTGGTTCTCTGCTGATAACCGTCTTGAGTACAAGCCAGTGCGTTACAAACCACTTTCGGTTGATGCAATTCCACCGAAACCACGTACATTCTAATCAGGAGATTAAAGATGAGTAGAGGTACTCGTACATTTCATATCTACCGCTACGATCCTGATAAGGATAAAGCACCGTATATGCAAACTTTTAAGCTTGAACTGACTGATAAGCACCGTATGTTGCTTGATGCGCTTCTTGCATTAAAAGTACAGGACGAATCTTTAACGTTCCGTCGCTCATGTCGTGAAGGTATTTGTGGTTCTGATGGTGTAAACATCAATGGTAAAAACGGTCTTGCATGTCTGTGGAACCTGAATGATTTACCAGAAACAATCACAATCCGTCCACTACCTGGTCTTCCAGTAATCAAAGACCTTGTAGTTGACATGAACCAGTTCTACGACCAGTACAACAAGATTCATCCGTTCTTGATCAACAACCAGCCTGCACCTCCTAAAGAGCGTCTGCAGTCTCCTGAAGAACGTGAACACTTGAATGGTCTGTATGAATGTATTCTTTGTGCATGTTGTTCAACTTCATGCCCATCATTCTGGTGGAACCCAGACAAGTTCTTGGGTCCTTCAGCATTATTGAATGCATACCGTTTCATCATCGATTCGCGTGATACAGGTACTCAAGAGCGTCTGGCTCGTCTTGACGATCCGTTCTCTCTGTTCCGTTGTAAAGGTATCATGAACTGTGTATCTGTATGTCCTAAAGGCTTGAACCCTACTAAAGCAATCGGTCACATCCGTAACATGCTTCTAGATATGGCTGGCTAATTTAGACTGCAATCAACAGTTTTTCAAAAAGCACACCACTTGGTGTGCTTTTTGCTTTATAGGGCTCCATAAACGAACAGTAGTAGCGAAAAATGCTGTTATTGGTGCTGTATCTCATATGATCAAATCGAGTGATGAATCATTGCAGAGCATTCTGGTCGGATTTATGCACTATTATGATGTTGTTTGAGGTATTTATGATTTTTAGATGTAATTCTGGACTGAAAAAGGTTTTCAATAATGTTATTATATTTACGCAAAGTTGCAAAGGGAGTGGATTGGAAGATTTACTCTCTTTTTGTTTATCAAAAAGATGTAGGACTTTAGTCTACGCTGAATGTGTTTTTCATTTAAAGCTCCCTATGTTAGAGTAATTTCTGACGGAAGTATTTGACTAAAAAACATGCGTTCCTCGTCAAAAAAATCAATTGATTAGTCGAGATCGTGATAGCATTTAGCACAAGACTATATTTAAAAAATGTGTGGGCCGATGTACATTTTTTAAACACGGAAAAAGTAGAGACTGGTATATAAATGTAAGTCAAAGTCGCTTTAGAAAAAATATAGTTTAAATCTTTGTTTTTTCTAAGTCGATTTGCAAAAAATTGCTCGGTCACGATCGGGTATTCAATGAGTGATGATGCCGCTGAGGGGCGTTATTGTTCATTAAACATATCAAGAATTTTCTTGGTGTGGTGATAACGCCTCATGGCTTATGCCTTATGGGGGACTAATGTTGAATTATCAATTTGACATTACTAATCCTGGGTTTTGCTTAAAAAGCATCCTGAAAATGTTTTTGCAATAGGAAATGGGTCCACAAATGCAAGAAGTTGCTGACGCTCTGCGTCTTGACACTGAACTTTCCGCTGATAGTGCAGCGTATATTGAAGAACTTTATGAGCAGTACCTCACTGCTCCAGACTCAGTGGGTGCTGACTGGAGAGCGTACTTCGATAAATTCCCAAAAGGTGATCAACCACACAGCAATGTACGTGAGCAATTCCTACTTTTAGGTCGCAATTCAAGCCGTATTCAGCCTGTTATCCAATCGACAGTAAGTTCAGAGCATGAACGTCGTCAAATTGGCGTTTTACAGCTGATTGCTGCGTACCGTAACCGTGGCCACCAAAAAGCAAAATTGGATCCATTGGGTCTGGCTAAACGTGAAGTTGTGCCAGATCTTGATCTTTCTGCGCACGGTTTAACTCAGTCTGATCTAGACACTATATTTAATACCGGTAACCTTGCGATTGGTAAGGAAGCAGCGACTTTGGGCGAAATGGTCCAGGCGATGGAAGCGACTTACTGTAGCTCGATCGGTGCTGAATACATGCACATCGTGGATACCAAAGAAAAACGCTGGATCCAGCAACGTCTTGAAAGCGCAAGTGGTCAATATGGTCTGAGTGCTGATCAGAAAAAACATATTCTTGAACGTTTAACTGCGGCTGAAGGTTTGGAAAAATACCTCGGTAATAAATTCGTAGGTGCAAAACGTTTTGGTGTTGAAGGCGGTGAGTCTTTCATTCCTATGGTGAATGAATTGATCCAGCGTGCCGGTTCTGTAGGCTGTAAAGAAGTCGTGATCGGTATGCCACACCGTGGCCGTCTGAACCTTCTGGTTAACATCATGGGTAAAAACCCGGCTGACCTGTTTGGTGAGTTCGAAGGCAAATCACTACACAAGAAAGGTTCTGGTGACGTTAAGTATCACCAAGGTTTCTCTTCTAACGTGATGACTCCAGGTGGTGAAGTTCACTTGGCATTGGCGTTTAACCCATCTCACCTTGAAATCGTTGGACCTGTAGTTGAAGGTTCTGTACGTGCACGTCAAGTACGTCGTAAAGACATTGGTGGCGATGATGTATTGCCAGTAATTGTTCACGGTGATGCTGCATTTGCAGGTCAGGGCGTAAACCAAGAAACCTTCCAGATGTCACAGACTCGTGGTTACACAGTAGGTGGTACAGTTCATATCGTAGTGAACAACCAGGTTGGTTTCACCACATCTGATCCACGTGATGCACGTTCTACAGAATACTGTACTGACATCGCGAAAATGATCCAGGCACCGATCTTCCATGTGAATGGTGACGATCCTGAAGCTGTATTGTTTGTTGCTCAGCTTGCCCACGATTTCCGTCATACTTTCCGTAAAGACGTCGTGATCGATATGTTCTGTTACCGTCGTCGTGGTCATAACGAAGCGGACGAACCAGCTGCAACTCAGCCAATGATGTACCAGGTGATCAACAAAAAAGCGACCACTCGTACGCTTTATGCTGACAAATTGGTTCAAGAGGGTGTACTTGATCGTGCAACTGCAGATCAAATGGTTGAACAATACCGTTCTGATCTTGAAGCAGGTAAACATGTTGCCAATGCTCTGGTTCTAGAGCCGAACAAAAAAATGTTCGTAGACTGGACACCGTACCTGGGTCATGAATACACAGACGAGTGGGATACTACTTGCGATCTAGAACGTCTTAAAGAGCTTGGTCGCAAAATGCGTGAGCTTCCAGAAGGCTTCGTGATGCAGCGTCAGGTCTCTAAAGTGATTGACGACCGTCTGAAAATGCAAACTGGTGAGATGCCGCTGAACTGGGGTGCTGCTGAAACTCTAGCTTATGCATCACTGCTAGATGATGGTTATCTGGTTCGTTTAACTGGTGAAGACGTGGGTCGTGGTACATTCTCACACCGTCATGCAAAACTGCATAATCAGGTAGATGGCTCAACTTATATTCCACTTTGCCATATTAAAGAAAACCAACCGCGCGTTGCGATCTATGACTCTTTATTGTCTGAAATGGCAGTACTGGCATTTGAATATGGTTATGCGACGACTCTTCCTAAGAGCCTGATCATCTGGGAAGCTCAGTTCGGTGACTTTGCAAACTGTGCACAGGTGGTAATCGACCAGTTCATCTCATCTGGTGAAACCAAATGGGAACGTGTATGTGGTCTGACTATGCTTCTGCCACATGGTTTCGAAGGCCAAGGTCCTGAGCACTCATCTGCACGTCTGGAACGTTTCTTGCAACTATGTGCTGAAGACAACATGCAAGTGATGACTCCAACTACACCTGCACAGATTTTTCACGCGTTACGTCGTCAGGCAATCCGCCCAATCCGTAAACCAATGATCATCATGTCACCTAAATCATTGCTTCGTCACAAATTAGCGGTGTCTAACCTGGAAGAACTGGCTAACGGTACATTCCAGACTGTGATCGACGAAGTAGATAACATCAACAAAGCAGACGTAACCCGTCTGGTATTGTGTGGTGGTAAGGTTTACTACGATCTGGTTGAAAAACGTCGTGAAAAAGAATTGAACAACACTGCAATTGTACGTATTGAACAATTGTATCCGTACCCAGAAGCACGTCTTGCAGAAGTTCTTGCTCAGTATCCAAACGTGAAAGAACTGGTTTGGGCACAAGAAGAACCGAAGAACCAAGGTGCTTGGTTGTTCATCGCGCCTCGTTTATATGACGATGTGATGAAAGCGGGCAAACAAATCCGTATTAGTTACGCAGGCCGTGAAGCTTCAGCTGCACCGGCGTGTGGTTCACCATACTTGCATGCAAAACAACAAGCTCAGCTCGTTAACGACGCTCTAGCGATCGATGCTGAATAATCCAGGAGATTCTAAATAATGGCAACCGAAATTAAAGCACCGGTATTTCCAGAGTCAGTTGCGGACGGTACGATCGCAACTTGGCACAAACAACCAGGTGAAGCAGTATCACGTGATGAAGTGATCTGTGATATTGAAACTGATAAAGTTGTTTTAGAAGTTGTTGCTCCTGCAGACGGTACAATTGCATCAATCGTTAAAAATGAAGGCGATACAGTGCTTTCTGCTGAAGTGATTGCACAGTTTGAAGAAGGTGCCGTATCTGGTGCAACTCAAACTCAAGCAGTTCAATCTGAAACTGAAGCATCAGTAGAGCAAGCTGCTGCAAAAACCGAAGCGGGTAATGCACCGATCGTTGAGCGTCAACAGGTTCAAGACCAAGCTCCAGCAGTACGTAAAGCATTGACTGAATCTGGTATCAATGCTGCTGACGTATCTGGTACAGGTCGTGGCGGTCGCATCACTAAAGAAGATGTTGCGAACCATCAGTCTAAACCTGCAGCACCTGCTGCTGCACCGTTAAGCGTTGCAGTTGGTGAACGTATTGAAAAACGCGTTCCAATGACTCGTCTGCGTAAACGTGTTGCTGAACGTCTGCTTGCTGCAACTCAAGAAACAGCAATGTTGACGACGTTCAACGAAGTAAACATGAAACCAATCATGGAAATGCGTAACCAGTACAAAGAAGCGTTTGAAAAACGTCATGGTGCACGTCTAGGCTTCATGTCATTCTTTGTTAAAGCTGCGACTGAAGCACTGAAACGCTATCCAGCAGTGAATGCGTCTATCGATGGCGACGACATTGTTTACCATGGTTACTATGACATCGGTGTAGCAGTTTCTTCTGACCGTGGTCTAGTGGTTCCTGTACTTCGTGATGCAGACCGCATGAACTATGCTGAAGTTGAAAACGGTATCCGTGCATACGCTGGTAAAGCGCGTGAAGGTAAACTTGCAATCGAAGACATGACTGGTGGTACTTTCACAATTACCAACGGTGGTACTTTCGGCTCATTGCTTTCAACTCCAATCTTGAACACTCCACAAACTGCGATTCTGGGTATGCATAAAATTCAGGAACGTCCTATGGCAGTGAATGGTCAAGTTGAAATCTTGCCAATGATGTACCTAGCGCTTTCTTATGACCACCGTCTCATTGATGGTAAAGAAGCTGTAGGTTTCCTTGTAACAATCAAAGAATTGTTAGAAGAACCAGCTCGTCTGATCCTTGATCTTTAATTCTAAAGAATAAATCCATGGGCTTAGGGTGATCCTCTAGGCCCATTTTTGGAGAGAATAATGTCTCAACAATTCGATTTAGTTGTAATTGGTGGTGGCCCAGGTGGCTACGAAGCTGCAATTCGTGCTGCACAGCTTGGTTTTAAAGTTGCATGTATCGAAAAACGTATTCATAAAGGTAAACCTTCTTTAGGCGGTACTTGCTTAAACGTCGGTTGTATTCCTTCTAAAGCACTTCTAGATTCTTCTCACCGTTATGAAGATACTGTTAAGCATTTAGATGACCACGGTATTACAACGGGTGAAGTTGCTTTCGATTTGTCTAAAATGCTGGCGCGTAAAGACAAAGTCGTTGAGCAATTGACTGGTGGAGTTGCACAGTTACTTAAAGGTAATGGCATCGAATGGTTACAGGGTACTGGTAAATTACTTGCTGGTAAAAAAGTTGAGTTCGTACCGCATGAAGGCGAAACTCAAGTTTTAGAGCCTAAATATGTCATTCTTGCATCTGGTTCTGTACCAGTCAATATTCCTGTTGCTCCTGTAGATCAAGACCTGATCGTGGACTCAACTGGTGCGCTTGAATTCCCAGAAGTGCCTAAACGTCTTGGTGTGATCGGTGCTGGTGTAATCGGTCTTGAACTTGGTTCAGTATGGCGTCGTCTCGGTGCGGAAGTTGTTGTATTTGAAGCAATGGACGCATTCTTGCCAATGGCTGACAAAGCATTAGCAAAAGACTACCAAAAATTACTGACCAAACAAGGTCTTGATATCCGTATCGGTGCGAAAGTTTCTGGTACTGAAGTTAACGGTCGTGAAGTGACTGTTAAATACAGCCAGGGCGGTGAAGATAAAGAACAAACTTTCGATAAACTGATCGTTTGTGTAGGTCGTCGCGCTTATGCTGAAGGCCTATTGGCTGAAGACTCAGGCATCAAACTGACTGAGCGCGGTCTGGTTGAAGTAAACGACTGGTGTGCAACTTCTGTTGAAGGCGTATATGCAATCGGTGACTTGGTACGTGGTCCAATGCTTGCACATAAAGCAATGGAAGAAGGCGTAATGGCTGTTGAACGTATCCACGGTCATGCTGCTCAAGTGAACTATGACACTATCATTTCTGTCATCTACACTCATCCGGAAGCGGCTTGGGTAGGTTTAACAGAAGAGCAAGCCAAAGAAAAAGGTCATGAAGTGAAAACTGGTCAATTCGGTTTTGCTGTAAATGGTCGTGCTTTGGCGGCTGGTGAAGGTGCAGGTTTCGTGAAGTTTGTTGCTGATGCAAAAACTGACCGTCTACTAGGTATGCACGTGATTGGACCTGCTGCGTCTGATATCGTTCACCAAGGTATGATTGCACTTGAGTTTGTATCTTCAGTTGAAGATCTACAGTTGATGACTTTCGGTCACCCAACATTCTCTGAAGTCGTACATGAAGCTGCTCTTGCAGTCGATGGTCGTGCGATTCACGCGATCCAACGTAAGCGTAAGTAATTCTTCAAAGAGCGGCTCCGGCCGCTCTTTTTACATTTGGTGGTTGTTTTTGAATGAATAATCATCTAAAAATAAAGATAAGTAAAATTTAAGATCCAAAAATACCAATATTGATTGATGTGAACCAAGAAATATTGGGAAAACGTGTAATAACAAAGTCAAATAAGTAGTAAAAGGTCAATCAATGAACTTACATGAGTATCAAGCAAAAGCGTTATTAAAAAAATATGGGATGCCTGTACAAGAAGGTATTCTTGCTACCAATGCTGAAGAAACAGTACATGCTTTTGAGCAGCTTGGTGGGAAGTTTGCAGTATTAAAAGCGCAGGTTCACGCAGGTGGTCGTGGCAAAGCGGGTGGGGTAAAAGTGGTAAAGTCGGCTGAAGAAGCAGCTGAATATGCCAATCAGATTATTGGTTCACGTTTAGTGACCTATCAAACCGATGCAAATGGTCAGCCAGTCAATAGTATTTTGGTGTCTGAAGATGTTTATCCGGTTGAACGTGAACTTTATTTAGGTGCGGTGGTTGACCGTTCTAGCCGTCGTATTACTTTTATGGCATCGACTGAAGGCGGTGTCGAAATTGAAAAAGTGGCAGAAGAAACGCCTGAAAAAATCATTAAAGTGGAAGTTGATCCTTTGGTGGGTTTATTGCCATTCCAAGCACGTGAAGTGGCGTTTGCACTTAAGTTAAAAGATAACCAGATCAACCAATTTGTCAAAGTCATGACAGCTGCTTACCAAGCTTTTGTCGAAAATGATTTTGCTTTATTTGAAATTAACCCGCTCTCTGTTCGTGAAAATGGCGACATTCTTTGTGTCGATGCCAAAGTCGGTATTGATTCAAATGCACTTTACCGTCTGCCTGAAGTCGCTGCTTTACGTGATAAATCACAAGAAAATGAGCGTGAGCTGAAAGCATCTGAATTTGACCTGAATTACGTTGCTTTAGAGGGCAATATTGGTTGTATGGTCAATGGTGCCGGTCTTGCGATGGCAACCATGGACATTATCAAGCTTTACGGTGGTCAACCAGCCAACTTCCTGGATGTGGGCGGTGGTGCAACCAAAGAGCGTGTAATTGAAGCGTTTAAAATTATCCTGGCAGATTCTTCTGTACAAGGGGTTTTGATTAATATTTTTGGTGGAATTGTACGTTGTGACATGATTGCTGAGGCAATTATTGCAGCGGTTCAGGAGGTAAATGTCACTGTGCCTGTAGTTGTTCGCCTTGAAGGGAACAATGCAGAGCTTGGTGCCAAGTTATTGGATGAATCTGGTTTGAAATTGATTTCTGCAAATGGCTTGGCCGATGCTGCAGAAAAAATTGTTGCTGCAGTAAAAGCTTAAGGAGTATCACAATGAGCGTATTAATTAATAAAGACACCAAAGTTTTAGTCCAAGGCTTTACAGGCAAGAACGGTACATTTCACTCTGAACAGGCTATTGCCTATGGCACTAAAGTCGTTGGTGGGGTAACACCGGGCAAAGGTGGTCAATCACATCTGGATCTGCCAGTATTTAATACCATGCGTGAAGCGGTGCAAGAAACCCAAGCTGATGCTTCTGTGATTTATGTGCCAGCACCTTTTGTACTTGATTCTATTGTAGAAGCCGTTGACTCAGGTATTGAGCTGATCGTTGTGATTACTGAAGGTGTACCAACACTGGATATGCTGAAAGCCAAACGTTATCTGGAAACCAATGGTAATGGCACACGTCTGATTGGTCCAAACTGTCCGGGTATCATTACGCCAGGCGAGTGTAAGATCGGGATTATGCCAGGTCATATCCACCAGCCAGGTAAAATCGGCATTATCTCACGTTCAGGTACTTTGACTTATGAAGCGGTTGCACAAACCACTAAACTAGGTCTTGGACAGTCTACCTGTATCGGGATCGGTGGTGATCCGATTCCAGGCATGAACCAGATTGATTGCTTGAAACTGTTCCAGGAAGACCCGCAAACTGAAGCCATTATCATGATTGGTGAAATTGGCGGTACTGCGGAAGAAGAAGCAGCTGAGTATATTCAGTCACATGTGACCAAGCCAGTGGTAGGTTATATCGCTGGTGTAACAGCGCCGAAAGGTAAGCGTATGGGTCACGCAGGTGCCATTATTTCTGGCGGTAAAGGAACTGCTGAAGAGAAGTTTGCAGCCTTTGAACGCGCGGGAATGGCGTATACACGTAGTCCTGCAGAGTTGGGTTCAACCATGCTCCAGGTATTGAAAGAAAAAGGTTTGGCTTAATTTCTTAAGCTGATAAAGAAGCCCTCATTATTGAGGGCTTCTTCATAATTGCTGTAAAAGTAAATTAAAGTCTAACTAAATGATAATTCGAAAATTGAGTATTTAGTTATCTACACCAGCTTTAGCTTTCAGGCTTTGAGTCATGCCATTGATGTCACCGCCCTGAATGCCTAATTCATTCATCAGACTATCAATCAAAGGTGCCTGGCTACGATAACGCAAAGCACTATTTACCACCTGATCGGAGAGAGCAACATTTCCGCCTTCATGATGGGCATCTGCCTGGCAAGAACCTGCATGTGCCCCATGTAAACCATTGACTTGTAGAATCTTGATGTCATCAATGTTTTCCATCGGCTTAACACTTTCACGAATGATTTCAGGCAGGTATTTCAGCATGGCTAGGCGGATTTGCATTTCCACCTGTTCAGATGACAGTACATTATTTGCTTCATTCACTGCGCGGGTACCTTCAGCATCGACCTGATACTGTTTCTCCATCGCTTGAGCAAGTAAAACTTTGGCATCCGCTTCACCTTTAGCTTTCAGACGAACTTTTTCAGCTTCGGCTTCAGCGGCAATACGAACCGCTTCTGCATCGTCGGCTGCTGCCTGTTTGCCAGCTTCTGCTGCAACGGTAATGGCAATTGCATCTTTCTCAGCCTGTTCTTTCGCTGCAACTAGTTCAACCGCTTTTTGACGTTCTGCTTGCTGGATCTGACGAACAGTAACAACTTCTTCTTCCGCTTTAACCGCTTGAGCACGTGCCTGATCAGCTAAAGCTTTAGCTTCAGACTCAGCACGAGACTTTTCTGCAATCGCAATCGCACGATCCTGTTCAGCCAGTTCGATAGTTTTCTTCTGTTCAACTTGTGCTTTTTGAATGATTTGTGCTTTCTGAATGTTTTCATTTTCAACATCACGAGCTGCCAAAATGCGTTTCAGTTCTACTTCACGTTCAGCAGCAATGCGAGCTTCTTCCGCTTCACGTTTTTTTGCAGCTTCCTGAGCTGCAATTTCAGCTAACTGTTCAGCGCGGCGAATCGAAATTTCACGTTCCTGTTGCAGTTTGGCATATTCTTCTTCACGGATAATTTGCAGACGTGCTTGCTCGGCTTCCAGATTCTTGGCTTTAATGGCCAGATCTGTATCCTGTTCAATATGGTTACGCTTACGGCGACGATCTTCAATCGTTTCTGTCAGTTTGGTCAAACCTTCGGCATCGAATGCATTTTGCGGATTAAAGTATTTAAAACCAGTTTGATCCAAGCCTGTCAGAGAAACAGTTTCAAGTTCCAGACCATTTTTGTGCAGATCTTCAGACACCACTTGCTGTACTTTTTGCACAAAGTCGACCCGTTTTTCATGTAGTTCTTCCATGGCCATTTCAGCAGCTACCGCACGTAAAGAGTCGACAAATTTCCCTTCAACCAGATTCTTTAATTCATTTGGCGACATGGTCTTTTGACCAAGAGTCTGCGCTGCAGTTGCAATCGAATCGGCGGTAGGCTTTACACGCACATAGAATTCAGCCATTACATCGACACGCATGCGATCACGGGTAATCAGCGCCTGATCATCGGCACGACGGACTTCCAGACGCAAGGTATTCATATTGACTGGAATGATTTCATGTAGCACCGGTAGCACCAAAGCCCCGCCGCCTAAAATCACTTTTTCACCACCCCAACCTGTACGCACAAAAGAAATCTCTTTACTGGAACGACGGTATAAACGTGCAATGATTAATCCGAAGGTAACTAGGCCAACGAATATAATCCCCGCAATAATCAAAACATTATATAAATCAAAATTTAGCATTGTTATAAAGTCTCTTTGGGCAAGCTTAATTTTTATAGGAAATCGGTTTAATTAAAGTTCAATAGCTTGAAAGCCATTTTTAGTTTTTTGAGTCAGAACAACTGTCTGACCTTGATTAAATATTTCATTACGTTCAGGTTCGACCAGCACATAATGGGTCTTACCATGCTGATCCTGAACTTTGGCCTGAGCAGGGGAGTTAGCTTTGGCATCTCCCAGAATAATAGTAGCGGTTCGTCCGATCAGTTCATCGCTATAGATCGCGATGGTTTCATCCTGAGGCAGAATTTTGGCAGCAAGCAGGGACAGCCCACGTACAATCGGCATGCATAAAAATAAACAGGCAGGGGAAATAATCCATGCATTTAAAAGCTGACTGGTAAATCGTTCGAACAGACCTTGGATCAATAATCCGCTCAGACCATAACTGGTCAGGAAAATAATGAGCCAGATAAAGAGAGGCAGGCGACCCAGATAAAGCCAGTCGAATACTTTATGGAACAGGCCAGTATGCTGTTCAACCCCTACTTCCGGGTGAAGCGGTTCTTCGGGCAGAAATTGTTCGAACATATTCTGGGAGCCACCTCCCAGCATCAGCAAGACACATTCCAAGGCAGCAAACATCAGCATCAGACTTAAACTGATACTAAATACAATGTTGGAAGGATGAGTGAACAGTTCCCACATGAGTTTCTGTCTCTAATTATGGTTTTATAGAAATTTTATGACCCTGTTAAAGATAACAGCTATTAATAAAATTGTAAGCAAAAAACAACAAAATTCCCTATTGGGACAGCTTGATAAAATCCAAAATTTAACAATTTGTGATGTGTTTTTCTTAGCTGCAAATAAATGTCGACTATTTATATAGGCGGGCGAATCTGAGGTTTTATCTAAAGAGTAGAAAAGCAATTGTGTATATTTGCTTTTCTGTTCCTTTGTAGATATATAAAAGCATTAAAGGATGGCGGTCTGGATACGGACTTTCATTTCTAGGGCTTGTTGCAGGATATAGCTCTTCATCCATTGCACCTGTTCGCCCATTGGATTGGTTTTTACTGCAGTCTCCAGAAATTTAAGTTCAGGCTGATTAAATAGTTGTTCGTCGAGAGCCTGTTCCAATGCCTGAGTATTTGCAGACAAAGGAAGAGCAACCGAGAAGAATGCTTTAGGATAGTTATAGAAAGCATAAAGCAGGTTAAAAGCCTTTTGATCGCCTCTCAGATTGCCGGCACCTATTTCGTAACCTGCTTGCTGATTGCTATAAGTCATACCGAGCAGGTATTCCCATTGATCATTTATCTTTCGCAGACCAAACTGCAGGCTAATCTGATCCGCTGTCAGTTCATGTTGGATATAAATGTTTAATGGACTGTCATCTTCAGTATAGGGTTCCTGAAGAACCAAAATATGTTGCTGGTGCTGGTAAATAAAACCGGCAAGTTTTGCCTGTTCCAGACGGGATTTTAAAGTATCTAAATCAAATTCGTTATAAGGCATACATAGTTTATAAATTGGAAGAACTAATCCTACTCTAATTTTTTTTCACCACGATGTGAACTGGCCGTTTAGATGATTAATATATCATTTCATTGCTAAAAGTAATCTTCCAGAGTGCTTTGACTAAACAATCAATTGTCTTTATTTAGCTAAGCTATCAGATTCATAAAAACTGATAGTTGATATTAGTGAATTTTTATATGACGTTTTAATATATGAATATCACAAAACAAGCAATCGTTATGAAAAGTTAATCACTATAATGAATATAAATTTTATAAAGTGTAATAAGTACACGTGTAATACGCAGGTTGTCCATGTTATTAAATGAGGAAAGACTTACTCATCTTAAACAGCTTGAAGCTGAGAGTATTCACATCATTCGCGAAGTTGCTGCCGAGTTTGAAAATCCGGTTATGCTTTATTCAATCGGTAAAGATTCAGCAGTTATGCTGCATTTAGCACTGAAAGCGTTTTATCCTGCAAAACTTCCATTCCCGCTACTTCATGTAGATACCGGCTGGAAATTCAAAGACATGATCAAGTTCCGTGACAACATGGCCAAAGAACATGGCTTTGATCTGATCGTGCATCAGAACAAAGAAGGTCGTGATGCGGGCGTAAACCCATTCGACTATGGTAGCTCTAAATATACTGACATTATGAAAACCCAAGGTCTGAAACAGGCTCTGGACAAATATCAGTTTGATGCTGCTTTCGGTGGTGCACGTCGTGACGAAGAAAAATCACGTGCCAAAGAACGTGTTTATTCATTCCGTGACTCTAAACACCGTTGGGATCCGAAAAACCAGCGTCCAGAACTTTGGAACCTTTACAACGGTAAAGTGAACAAAGGCGAAAGTATTCGTGTATTCCCATTGTCTAACTGGACTGAGCTGGACATCTGGCAATATATCTACCTAGAAAATATCAAACTTGTTCCATTGTACTTAGCTGCTGAACGTCCAGTCGTTGAGCGTAATGGTACACTGATCATGGTTGATGATGAGCGTATGCGCCTGAATCCAGGCGAAGTGCCACAAATGAAATCGGTTCGTTTCCGTACTTTAGGTTGTTACCCATTAACGGGTGCGGTTGAATCAACTGCAACAACTTTACCGGAAATTATCCAGGAAATGCTTTTAGCGACCACATCTGAACGTCAAGGCCGTATGATCGACCATGACGAAGCAGGTTCGATGGAAAAGAAAAAGCAGGAAGGTTACTTCTAAGAGAAATCTCACCCTAAGAATCTCCTTGCGCAGCAGTGCTGCTCACCCTCTTTATAAAAGAGGGGCTTCCAAGGCGGATTTAGAGGGATTAAAAGAAACCGATTTCAACGTATTTGTGGAGCTATGAGCGATGTCTCACCAATCAGAACTTATTAGCCAAGACATTTTGGCTTATTTGAAACAGCACGAAAATAAAGACTTATTGCGTTTCCTGACTTGCGGTAACGTGGATGATGGTAAATCAACCCTGATCGGCCGTCTGCTTTACGATTCAAAACTGATTTATGAAGATCAGCTGCAAGCGGTTACCCGTGACTCTAAAAAAGTGGGTACCACTGGCGATGCACCTGACCTTGCACTTCTTGTAGATGGTCTGCAAGCTGAACGTGAGCAGGGTATTACCATTGATGTCGCTTACCGTTATTTCTCTACTGAAAAACGTAAGTTCATCATTGCCGACACCCCGGGACACGAGCAATATACCCGTAATATGGCGACAGGTGCGTCGACTGCGGATCTTGCCATCATCCTAATCGATGCGCGTTACGGTGTTCAGACTCAAACACGTCGTCACTCATTTATTGCGAGCCTTTTAGGTATTCGTAATATCGTGGTTGCAGTGAACAAAATGGACCTGGTTGAATTCTCTGAAGCACGCTTCAATGAAATTCAGGCTGAGTACAACGAGTTCGTGAACCAGTTGGGCGATCGTAAGCCGGAAAACATTGTGTTCACGCCGATTTCTGCGTTGAACGGTGATAACGTTGTAAACAAATCACCAAATACGCCGTGGTACCAAGGTCAAACATTAATGGAGACTTTGGAAACTGTAGAAATTACACGTAATACCAGCAAAGATGAATTCCGTTTCCCAGTTCAGTACGTTAACCGTCCTAACCTCGATTTCCGTGGTTTCTGCGGTACCATCGCACTGGGTGAAGTGAAAGTTGGCGATGAAATTGTTGCGCTGCCATCTGGCAAGAAATCGACAGTAAAAGAAATCGTGACTTTTGACGGTAATCTGGATCATGCTGTTGCAGGTCAGGCAATTACATTAACACTGAACGATGAAATTGATATTTCACGTGGTAACGTGTTGGTAAAAGCGGGCGAACAACCGCTGATTTCACGTTCTGCTCGCGCATCTGTGGTTTGGATGAACGACCAGCCGTTGGTGGTTGGCAAACTTTATAACGTGAAGTTTGGTACTCAAACCATCCCAGCGAAAGTTGCGAAAATCAACTACCGTACCAATGTGAATACATTGGAAAAATTACAAGTAGAGCAGCTTGATCTGAATGCGATTGCTGATGTCACTATTGAATTTGATGCGCCAGTGGTATTTGACCGTTATCAAGACAGCCGTTACACCGGTTCATTCATCTTCATCGACCGTCTAAGCAACGTGACTGTTGGTGCAGGTATGGTTGAAGCTGCAGTAGAATGGACTGCACACAACGAGCCTGTTACTGCTGAAGCGCGTGCTGCACGTTTAGGTCAAAAACCTGCTGCGGTCACTGTAACTGCAAAAGCACTGGAAAATGCACAAGCGCTTGAAAGCCTGTTGATTCAACAAGGCGTGGTTGTAATTGCGAAAGTGGGTCTGACTGCTGAACAGGTTGCGCTTGTTCGTGAAACTGGTGTAGTAGTAATTACTGACCTTGCAGAAGGTACAGATGTGACTTATACAGCCGATGCAGTTGAAGAACTGGCTGAGAAAATTGTGGAATTGGTTCGTCTATAAGGCCGGACTGATTTTAAGAAAACCCGCTGTAAGGCGGGTTTTTTATTGCCTGAATTTTGATTGATGGAAAATTATCCGATCAATGAAAATGTGATCTTTCAATTTAGTTGAAGCTTTATACAATGCTCCGCAGGTGGGGGATGTATGAAAAAATTATTTTTACTAGCTGGTTTGTGTGTAGCTTTTGGAGTAGAAGCCAAGCAGAGCAGCCAAAGTGCGGAAGCAATTAAACAGAAAATTATTCAACAGTCGATTGAAAGCTATCCGGGAAATTGTCCTTGTCCATACAATACAGCGCGTAATGGTAGTCGTTGCGGCAAGCGTAGTGCTTATAACCGTGCTGGAGGTTATGCGCCACTTTGCTATCAGGAAGATGTCAGTGATCGGATGGTGCGAGAATATAAAAGTTAAAATTTAAGTTGAGGGACTAAGATTATAAATCATCTATTTTTATACATTTAGATAAGACAGTAACTATACAAAAGGTTCCTAGTTAATTGTTGTAATCTCAACTGAGAAAATGGCTTTATAAGGAAGGATGTTTTTCACAAGTATTTCGTGCCTATTTTTTCTTCTTAAATTTAACTTTTATTGCTTCACTTGAAATAAATTCAATATTATCTATGATAAGATATATCTTAATTAAATTTAAGATATATCTTTGTCATGTCTAAAACTCCTGATTCTGTTCTAACAGAAGAACGAGAAAACTCTCCCAAGCCCCGAAAACGCCTCTTTGAAGCAGGTGAAATGAAATTGCTGGTGCTGCATTTTATTGCTCAATCACCTAAGTATAGCTATGACATTATCAAAGAGGTGGCGGCCTTAGTTGGCGGAAACTATAAGCCGAGTACAGGTACAATCTGCCCGACGATTAACTATCTTGAAGAACAGCAATATACCCAAGTGATCATGAGTGTGGATGAACGTAAGCAATATCACATTACTGATAAAGGTCGTGAGCATCTGAAAGATAATCAGGAAACTCTACAAAGAGTTCTTAGCCGTTTTGAAACCCGTCGCCGCATTCAAGAAGATGAGCGCTATATCGATATCCATAATTCAATGGAAAGCCTGAAAGCTTCACTACGATTCAAACTGCAAAATGAACTTCGTCCAGAGCAGATCAGTGATATTGCTGCCCAGATTGAACAGGCTGCAATTAATATCCGTCAACTGTAGGAGCAGGACATGAAACAACATCAATATGAAGTGACTGTTAAACATCTGGCTGATGCTCAAGGTAATCCATCAACCTATAGTGAAGCGCTACAGTTTCAGGTGGGTAATCACGATGACATCTTTAAAATACTGGAAAAACTTCAAGCCAGTCAGTTGCTGGATGAGGAAAGCACCAAAGCATTTACTGTTGGTTTAAAACTGTTTAGTGAAGTCATGCTGGAAAATAAAGAGTTGCCACTCTTCAAGGAATTCCTGCCGCAATTTGCCCAGTTTATGAAATCCCTGAAACAGACAGTGAAAGCCCAAAGTGAAGAAAATTAAGTATTCTAAAGGTCATTTACGAAAAACAATCTCCCCAAATTTCACCCAAAACATCTGAACTGGTTAATGCCCTTAATCCTTTCTGGCATTATGAGTGGTGCAATTTCCTGCTTTAACATGCTGCTGAATAAAGGCTGGAGCGATGCGTTTATCTCGCTATGGATACATGCTTGGGGACTGTTGTGGCTGGTGGCATTTCCACTGATTCTGCTTGTCTTGCCGCTGGTACGTAAATTCCTGATGCAGTTTGTGCAGATGCCAGATCAATCTGCTAAATAAAAGATTGATCCGCTTGAATCACTCGGAATCGGATGATTCATTTAGAACATGAGATAAAATTGATTTCATTTCAGTCAGGCTTCTCACACCGGCAATACGATGAATAATCTGTCCATTTTTAAAGATCAGGGTAGAGGGCAAGCCATAGACGTTATAGCGTAAGGTCAGAATCGGTGATTGATCGACATTGATTTTACCGAACTTAATTTCTGGGTTATGCCCAGCATATTGTGCTGCCAGTTCCTCAAAAACCGGAAAATTCTGTACACAAGGCTTGCACCAGTCAGCATAGAACCGGATCACAGCAAGGCCTTCAAACCATTCGAAGTTACTGTAATTATCTTCATTGTAGGCGATAACTGCTGACATAGAATTAGCCCTCATATTTTTAAGATGAATGCTTGGACCAGCTCATAGTGAGTTCAGCTTGACCGGTATTCTCATCGATTCCTTGATTGATCACCTTAAAACCCTGCTTTTGGTAAAAATGAACTGCTGATGTATTTGCAGCATAGACATTTAAATGCAGCTGATTACATTGCTGTTTTAAGAAATTAACTAAACGGCGGCCATAGCCAGCACCTTGCTGCTCAGGATTAATGAAAAGTGCAGCTAATATATTTTCTGATTTTAATAATGAAACAAAGCCAAGCACCGTATGATTTTCTTTAAGGACATAGTTTTCTGCTAAGGGTAAATATAAATCTCGCATTTGAAGCAGCTGATTTTCCCAATAACTAGCAGGAATAAAATCATGCGCCCTTACAGAAGCCTTGAACCAGATCTCAAGAATAGCGTCGATATCCTCTGTTTTCGCTTTTGTAATTATTGTCATTAGTGGTCTTATATCAATTTACTAAATAGGCAGCTGATTATACATAAGTCCATGCTGCTTCAATCCATAGCATTTCTATGTTCAAATAAGTTCGAAAAATATGAAACGTAAAGATTAGGGAAAGAATTTATGTCGCAGCAAACCATGCAACAAGTCATCATTACTGAACCGGGTGGCGTAGAGAAACTGGCGTATGAAATGGTTGCCATTCCAGTAACAAAAGCAGGTGAAGTACTGGTTAAGGTTCATGCTTTCGGGATTAACCGTCCGGATATCTTGCAGCGTCAGGGTTTGTATCCAATGCCGAAAGGGGTAACACCTGTACCAGGTCTGGAAGTTGCCGGTGAAGTGGTTGCAGTCGGAAGTGAAGTAAGTCAGTTTAAAGTAGGTGACAAAGTCTGTGGCCTGACCAATGGTGGTGGTTATGCAGAATATTGCGTTGTGCCAGAGAGCCAGACTTTAAACATTCCTGAAGGCGTGAGCTTTGTACAGGCTGCGGCGATTCCAGAAACCTTCTTTACTGTATGGACAAATGTGTTCCAGATGGGTAAGGCTAAGGCAGGAGAGACTGTACTGATTCATGGCGGAACTAGCGGGATTGGAACCACAGCCTTAATGCTGTGCAAATCATTAGGCATCAAAACCTTCGCGACAGCAGGCAGTGATGAAAAAATCCAGGCGATTTCACATCTGACCACAGGAATCAATTACAAGACCCAAGACTTTGAGCAGGTCATCAATGAAGCCACGGATAATGCTGGTGTAGATGTGATCTTGGATATGGTAGGTGCACCGTACCTGGAGAAAAACCTGAATCTGCTGCGTCGTGATGGTCGTCTGGTGTATATCGCATTCCTGGGCGGTGCTAAGGCTAAGGAGGTAAAATTGGGTCAAATTATGATGAAACGTTTGACCATTACTGGTTCTACCATGCGGGCACGCAATACGGCTGAGAAAGCTGAAATTGCCCAAGGTCTGAAAGAGCATGTGGCACCACTCTGGGCAAAAGGCGAATGTTTACCGATGATCTATAAAACTTTCAAGTTTGACCAGATTCAGGATGCGCATGCAACGATGGATACGGGTGAACATATCGGTAAGATTGTGGTTGAAATCATCTAATTATTCTTGTGATAGAAATACTAAAAGCCAACTTTTGTTGGCTTTTATTTTGCATAAAAAAAGATAACTAATTTAAATTAATTGCTTGAAATAGGGATATAAATTTTAAAAAACGGTAAAAAGTGTCGATTATTCGACACAACCTGTCAAAACTGAGGAGTAAATTAGCGCTTAAATATAATCTGACTAAATTGTTTGGTATTAGGTGAAATGTCACGTATTAAAAGGAAGTATATTATGAAGATAGTGTCGACCCCTTATACGCATGAACATGGCTTTCGTGCTTTGAAGCATTTGCATAAAGCAATTATCCGTAATCAGTTACTTCGTTCTGATTTACACAAGCTGTATCAAGCCATGTTGCATCTGGAACGCTATATGGAACGGCTGAGCCACTCAGCACCGAAACCTCACTACAAACGTCGTAAAAAATCTTAAAAAACCCCTTGCCTATTAGCCTTAAGTTGAAGTGAGTAACTCTAATCTCGTTTTTATTTGGCTGTATAATTTTCCCATAATTTAAAAATTCTAAGCAGATGATTCATTGTGCTGCACAAGCGGCACGAAGAGGGTATTTATGAAGGGCAATGCGTCAACGCATGAGCGCCTCGCAGACCGTTTGGCAAATATTTTAACCAAACTTAATATAGGGCATCAGTTGAGTGTACAGGAGCTGGCACGAGAATTTCAGGTCAGCACCCGTACCATTGAGCGTGATTTTGTTCGTCTGAATGCGTATTTACCGCTCATACAGGATGAAAATACCAAACGCTATTATCTTGAGCCTTCATATTTAGGACGTTTCAAGTTACAGGATATCCAGAATTTTGCACAGTTGTCTGGAATCAGTGACTTGTATCCGGCGCTGGATATGTCTTTTATTCGTGAATTGCTGGATGAGCGGGCAAATCAGGTATTTTCGGCAAAAGGCTATTATTTTGAAGATGCCAAACAGTTTGCCGAGCATTTCAAGCTGCTTGCAGGGGCGATCTATAAACGGCAGCAGATTGAGCTGCAATATTCCGATCAGGCACGAATTATCCAGCCATACCGGTTGATTCATCATCATGGCATCTGGTATCTGGCCGGTGTCACTGAAGCTGAACTCAAAACCTATCGTTTAAGTCAATTGCAGGAAGTCAAACTGGTTTTTGAAAATGAAAGCTTTGAGCATGATCCTGAAGTTCTGAAAATGCTGGCAGATGAAGACAGCATCTGGTTTGGCCAGCAAAAACAGCAGGTTTTGATGAAGGTGCAACCTGAAGTCACGGTATTTTTTAAAGAGCGCCGTTTATTTCCGGAACAGCAGATCGAACAAGAATCAGAGTCTGGAGAATTGTTGATTAGTTGTCAGATTCGTCATGAAATGCAGTTGCTGCCACTGGTACGTTACTGGCTACCACATGTAAAGATCATTGAACCGATTCATTTTCAGGAAAAACTGGAACAGGATCTGGAAGGTTATTTACGCTCTGCTGGATAATATTTTGAAAGCAGAGCAGGTTGGTGAATGCTAATAAGACTCTATTAAGAATTAGATTTAGCAAATTTCAGGCATAAAAAAACCAGCTTTCGCTGGGTTCTTTATTTACACCATCTTCAGTAGTAGAAGAATGGTGCCCGAGGCCAGACTCGAACTGGCACGCTTTGTGGGCGGGGGATTTTAAATCCCCTGTGTCTACCGATTTCACCACTCGGGCTTTAACAAGATTGGAGGCGGAGGTCGGAATCGAACCGGCGTCCACGGAGTTGCAGTCCGCTGCATGACCACTCTGCCACCCCGCCGCGTCTTGTTGATGCGTATATTATCAAGCTCTGAAAAAAAAACAATAGGATATTCATTTGTATGCGCATAAAAACAGCATATGGCGGAAAATATTCAGAATTATCATGTAGAATGTGCAAAATTGATTCATATCAACACTTGGGAGAAGTGCCGTGGCATTAGTTCTGGACGGTCGTGCATTGGCGAAGCAAATTGAAGCTGACTTGTTAACTCGCGTAAAAGCGCTAAAAGCAAAATCAGGTCGTACTCCAATTCTTGCGACTATTTTGGTGGGTGACGATGGCGCATCTGCAACTTATGTGCGTATGAAAGGTAATGCTTGCCGCCGTGTTGGTATGGACTCATTAAAAGTTGAGCTTCCAAAAGAAACAACTACTGAAGAATTGCTTGCTGAAATTGAAAAATTGAATGCAAATCCGGATGTTCACGGCATTCTTTTACAACATCCAGTACCTGCACAAATTGATGAACGTGCTTGTTTCGATGCAATTTCGCTTGAAAAAGATGTAGATGGTGTGACTTGCCTGGGTTATGGTCGTATGGCGATGGGTGAAGCAGCTTACGGTTCTGCAACGCCTGCAGGTATCATGACCATCCTGAAAGAAAACAATATTGAAATCGCAGGTAAACATGCGGTAGTGGTTGGTCGTTCTGCGATTTTAGGTAAACCGATGGCAGCAATGTTACTTGAAGCGAATGCTACTGTGACCATTTGTCATTCACGTACTCAAAACCTGCCTGAATTTGTAAAACAGGCTGACATCATTGTAGGTGCAGTAGGTAAAGCAGAACTGATCCAGAAAGACTGGATCAAACCGGGTGCCGTTGTTGTTGATGCTGGCTTCCACCCTCGTGATGGCGGCGGTGTAGGCGATATTCAATTAGTCGGTATTGAAGAAATCGCTTCTGCTTATACCCCAGTTCCAGGTGGTGTAGGTCCTATGACAATCACTACGCTGATTCGTCAAACTGTAGAAGCTGCTGAGAAAGCTTTGGGTTAATTAAATCCTCCCTAACCCTCCACTTGCGCTAGATTTAAAAGCAGTGCTTTAAATTTAGCTCAGGAGGGAACTCCAACCACTAATTTTTAGATGGAAGTCTCCCTCTTTCGTAAAGAGGGGTTAGGGGAGATTCTTCATAGATATAAATATCAATTAAAAGAAATCTAAATGAGCTGTACTTTCCAATTTCCTAAAGCCCCTGAGCATTTACTTCAAGCCTTACATCAAGTCATTCCCAATTGTGAACTGACGGCACAACAACTGCCGGAAACACCGATTTCACTCTGGCTGATACCACCAGTTTTTCCGACAGACAAACTTGACGATGAAGTGATTCGCCGGATCTGGAATGATACGCCGTACTGGATCTTCTGCTGGGCATCAGGACTGGCAATGGCGCAGTGGTTGCTAGCTGAACCGCATCATGTCAAAGACAAAGTCGTACTGGATTTTGGTGCTGGTTCCGGTGTTGTTGCGATTGCAGCGAAAATGGCAGGAGCCAAACGTGTGATTTGTTGTGATATCGATCAGGTCAGTCTGGATGCCTGTCGTGCCAATGCTGAGCTAAATGATGTTGAGCTGGAATATCTGGATGATCTCTATAAAACAGAACAGGTGGATATACTGCTAGCGGCAGATGTGCTTTATGATCAGTGTAACCGCTTCTTCCTGGATAAATTTCTGAAATTTGCACCCGAGGTCTGGGTTGCAGACAGCCGGGTGAAAAACTTTAGTCATCCACAATATCTTAAACTGGATGAACGCAGTGCGACCACCTGGCCAGATCTGGATGAATCACCAGAATTCCGCAATGTCAGCTTCTATCGAACTAAATAACATCCAAGAATTGAAAAAGAAAAAGGGCATTATGCCCTTTTTTTATGCTCTGTTTTTATGAGCAGGTATAACGAATCACACGTACAGTGGTAGGACGAGCTTCTAATGCCTCTCGGGCACCCGGATTTTCACTGTTATATAAATCAGGTGTATTACTCAGGCTGATCTGGGTGCGGCTATCCCCGAGTTGACGGCCATACTGAACCTGTTCAGGAGTTGGGTTAACTATTTCCCGACTGTTGATAATCTGGATATTGTAGCTTTTAGTGGTTCCAAGGACTTGTCTGCAAGCAGCCTGTAATCTGTTTTCATCCTGACTTGGTCGTCCTGCTAATGTATAGCTTAAGGTTGCAGAATTTTCTGAACGTTCCAGAATTTCATATCCGGTCAGACCGTTAAATTGTTGAGGTGCCGTCTGACATGCTGTCAGGCCTAAAGTGCCGATAGTTAAGCCGAGTAAAAAAACTGTTTTTTTCATCATGATGATTTCCCGTATTTTTATCAGACAAGTATGCCATAGCAACGAAATAGCGGAATGGCAGTAAACATAAAATTCCAATAAAAAAGCTTTCCGAATGTTTCCATCCGGAAAGCTCCTAAAGCAATACAGTTACTTAGTCATCAGTAATCATGCTGTGCTTTTTAGTGTCTTTCATAAAGACATAAGTGAGCAGCGACAGGCCAATCATAAAAGTAATGTAATAGAAGAAGTAGTTTTCATGGCCGGCATTTTTAAAGCTTAAAGCCACCAGTTCTGCTGTACCACCAAACAGGGTATTAGCAATTGCATAAGGCAAAGCTACACCTAAGGCACGAATGTGCGCAGGGAATAGTTCAGCTTTTACCACTGCGTTAATCGCTGTATAACCAGTCACAATCACCATACCACTCATACATAACATGAATGCTGTAGTTGGGTTGGTAGTTGAGCCTAAGCCATTAAAGATAGGAATGGTAAATAGTACACCAAGCACACCAAAGGCAATCATGATTGGCTTGCGGCCAACTTTGTCAGAGAGTGCACCCACAACTGGTTGCAACAACATGAATACAAAGATGGCGAGGGTTGTGATTTCAGTCGCTGTAGTCTTTTCAAAACCAGAAGTATTGACTAGGTACTTTTGCAGATAAGTAGTGAAAGTATTGAAAGCTAAAGTACCACCTGCAGTCAGCATGATTACGGTAAATGCCTGTTTAGGGTATTTAGTGAATAAAGCTAAGGCACCGGATTTAGGACCACCTTTTTTCGCCTGTTCAACAGCCTGTTTTGAAGATTGTGTTTCTACCAGACCGCGACGGATCCAGAACACCACAATCGCTAAGAATGCACCAATCAGGAAGGGAATACGCCAGCCCCATTCAGTGAGTTGTGCTTCAGTCAAAGTACGTTGTAGAAAAATCAGTACACAGAGTGCTAATAGCTGACCTGAGATCAGAGTCACATATTGGAAGCTTGAGTAGAAACCACGGTGATTTTTACCTGCCATTTCGGTCAAGTAGGTGGCACTTGAACCGTATTCACCCCCCACACTCAGACCTTGCAATAAACGAGCAAATAACAACAGCGCAGGGGCCAGCATACCCACTGAATCATAGGTAGGTGCACAGGCGATAATCAGGGAACCGACACACATCAAAGATACAGAAAGTGTTAAACCGGCTTTACGACCCTTGCGGTCAGCGTAAATCCCCATAATCCATGCGCCAATCGGACGCATCAAGAAACCAAGTGCGAATACAGCAGCAGCCTGAAGGAGCTTGACGGTATTGTCACCATCAGGGAAGAACTGTGAAGCGAAATATAAGGTAAAGGCTGCATAAACATACCAGTCGTACCATTCGACCAGGTTACCTGCAGAACCACCGAGAATAGATTTAACCCGTGTTTTACGGTCAAGCTGCGGTGTAGCAGCTTCAGGAAGTGGCTGATTCACAACATTGCTCCAAAGGAATGCTGTAAAACACATCTTTTTTAAATTTTCATTGCTATAAAATCTAAAAAGTTATGTTTTAGTGAGAGAGAAAGTGAGGAGATTTCATATACTTATACGCCTCCAAGTTTTCTCTTTTTATAGGACTTTAGTCTTAATAAATAATGGAATTTTCAAATATTTTTATAAAACATAAATTTACCATTTTTTTAGAGTAATTGCTTGATTTTTATATTGGATTAATTGGTCAAATACTGTTCTTTAAGGAGATTAATGAACAGTGAATGTGGTTTTTATTTAGATGTAAAACAGATTAAAAGATTGGCTTTAACCTTGCCTTAAAATAATAAAAAAAGGCCGCTTACGCGACCTTTTTAAAATTAAATCAGCAATTAAGCAGATTTGACCGCTTCAAGAAGTTCAGCTTGGCGTTTTTTCAACGCTTCTGGCAGACGATCACCCAATTTGTTGAACAATTCAGTGTGGCTTTCAAGTTCTTTGATCCATTGATCTTTGTCTTGAGAAGTTACAAGGTCAAATTGTTCTTTAGTGAAATCAGAACCAGTCCAGTTGAGCTGTTCGTAAGTAGGTACACGGCCGATTGGAGTTTCAACAGCATCAGCACGACCTTCACAACGATCGATGATCCACTCAAGAACACGCATGTTTTGACCGAAACCAGGCCATACGAAGTTGCCTTCAGCATCACGACGGAACCAGTTCACGTTGTAGATACCAGGAAGCTTGTTACCAGCAGCAGCAGCTTTTTCGCCAACTTTCTCGCCCATTTCTAACCAGTGAGTGAAGTAGTCAGCCATGTTGTAGCCAGCAAATGGAAGCATCGCAAATGGGTCGCGACGAACGATACCTTGTTGACCAACAGCAGCAGCAGTTGTTTCAGAACCCATGGTTGCAGCTTTATAAACACCATCCACCCAGTCAAATGCTTCTGAAATTAGAGGCACTGTGTCTGCACGGCGACCACCGAAGATGAACGCAGAAATTGGAACACCTGCTGGATTTTCCCAGTCAGCATCGATAGAAGGGCATTGACCAGCAGAAACTGTGAAACGAGCGTTCGGATGAGCCGCTTTTTCTTCGCCAGTGTGTGGTTGACCTTTCCAGTTAGTCAGATTCGCAGGTGCTTCTTTAGTCAGACCTTCCCACCAAACTTCACCATTGTCAGTTACAGCAACGTTTGTATAGATCACGTCTTTATGAAGCGTTGCCATACAGTTCGGATTCGTCTTGGTATTTGTACCAGGAGCTACACCGAAGAAACCAGCTTCAGGGTTAATTGCATATAAGCGACCATCTTCACCTGGTTTGATCCAGGCAATATCGTCACCTACAGTTTCAATTTTCCAACCTTCATAACCTGCTGGTGGAATCAGCATCGCGAAGTTTGTTTTACCACAAGCAGATGGGAATGCAGCTGCGATGTAGTGTTTTTCGCCTTTAGGACTAGTCACGCCAAGGATTAACATGTGTTCAGCTAACCAGCCTTGTTGACGACCCATATAAGATGCAATACGTAAAGCCAGGCATTTTTTACCTAACAATGCGTTACCGCCGTAACCAGAACCAAATGACCAGATTTCACGAGTTTCTGGGTAGTGCACGATGTATTTTTCTTTGTTGCAAGGCCAAGCAACATCTTTTTGACCTTCTTCAAGTGGTGCACCCACAGTGTGTACGCAAGGAACAAATTCGCCATCTCTGCCTAGAACGTCATAAACAGCTTTACCCATACGAGCCATTTTAGACATGCTGACTGCCACATAAGGAGAGTCAGTTAATTCGATACCGATGTGCGCAATGTGTGAACCCAAAGGACCCATAGAGAATGGAACCACATACAGGGTGCGACCTTTCATTGAACCGTCAAACAGACCATTCAATTTTTCGCGCATAACTGCTGGATCTTCCCAGTTGTTGGTGGCGCCAGCATCTTCTTTATTTGCAGAACAGATAAAAGTACGGTCTTCAACACGAGCAACGTCAGAAGGATCAGAATTTGCAAGATAAGAACCAGGATGTTTCTCTTGGTTAAGCGCTTGCATTGTGCCGTTAGCGATCATCAAGTCGATATAACGTTGATATTCTTCTGCGCTACCGTCACACCATTCAATTTTTGCTGGTTTTGTTAATTTAGCAATTTCTTCCACCCATGCAATAAGCTTAGGGTGACGAACGAATTCTGGTGCGTTCACTTGGGTCATGGTGAGGCCTATCTCAAATGTGTACAAAATTTTGTACAAAGTACAATCTGGTCAATAAAATACTGGCCAGATGAAATATGAAAAAAAGTGGCTGTATTAAAGCATAAAATCATCAAAAAAATAAGACTAAAGAAGTGCTGGATTTTATTTGGAATATTATGCTATTTTCTGTTTAAATTTATATAAAACAATAAGATATAAATAGAATCAAAATCTTAAATATGTATTTATTATCTTTATGTATGGTATTTATTTTAATTATTTATATTTGAATCAAATATTTAATTAAAATTGATCAGTTATATTTGTTATTGATTAAATAAATGGTCGCCATTCGAATTTTACATAAAGCAACTGTTAATTGTTTATGAATTGGACAAAATGCCAATAGGTGTGCATCAATCTGTGTAAAAAATGTCTAATCAATCTAAACCCTTATCCATTATTTATAATCATAATTCTGGTTTCCGTCTATTCGACCAACAAGAAAAATATGAGCAATTACTAGATATTTTTGCAGCGCATGATTTTGAGACTAAAGCCTTTGAAATCAACGATCCAGAACAGTTCAAAAAAGTCATTGCTGAAGTGCTGCAACGGCATCAACAATCGCCGGATCATGGTGTGGTCGTAGCAGCAGGAGGAGATGGAACGCTCAATTCAGTCGCCAAACACCTGCTTGAAACTGATATTCCAGTCGGAATATTGCCTCTAGGTACTTTTAACTATGCGGCAAGATTGCTGGATATTCCCTTAGATTTGGTTGAAGCCGCACAAGTCATTGCAACGGGTCAAACCAAACGTATCCATGTGGCACTCATCAATCAGGAAATCTACCTGAACAATGCTAGTCTGGGCTTATATCCCTTATTTATTAAAAAACGTGAACACTATAATCGCATATTTGGCCGTTTCCCTTTACATGCCTATACCTCAGCACTCGATGTTTTGATTCGTGACCGTAAAGAATTAAAACTGGAAATCTGGGTAGATCAGAAGAAATATCCGGTCAAAACTCCACTGATTTTCTTTGGCAATAATCCACTTCAATTGGCTGATATGAAAATGCGGATTGCCCAAGCTGCTGAGCAAGGGAAGGTGGCTGGGGTTGTGGTTTCAAAAAGTGACAAGCTGACGTTATTTAAGCTGGTATATCAGTTAATTCGGGGCAAAATTGATGAAGCCTCCGATGTCTATAGCTTTTCCGCAGATCAGGTGCGAATTGAGTCTAAACGCAAAAAATTAATGGTTGCCATAGATGGGGAAACGGTAGAAATGACACCACCGTTAAATATTTCAGTTTTAAAAAATAGTTTAAGTGTAATGGTGCCGCATGATTCTGCATCTCTCTGATCTACATTTTGGTACAGAAAAACCTGAATGTTTGGAGGCCATCCAGCAATTTTGTCGGGATCATCCATTGGAAGCGGTGGTAGTCAGCGGCGATCTCACCCAGCGAGCACGTTTGGGACAATTTTTTGCCTGTAAACGGTTTCTGGATCAGTTAAATACGCCTTATCTGGTGATCCCGGGGAATCATGACATTCCGCTTTATCATTTATGGAATCGGTTATTTACTCCATTTACCCGTTATCAATTATTTTTTGGTGAACTTGAGCCTGTTTTAGAAACCGAACATTTTTATCTGATCGGGGTAAATTCGATTAGACGTCGATATCATACTAAAGGCCATTTATCACTTGAGCAGATTCAAAGGATTGACCTGAAACTACAGCAGGCGCCTGCTTCCAAAATCAGGATTATTGTCAGTCATCAACCTTTTTATGTGCCATTTCAGAATAGGCGGGGTTTTAAGGATATTCCCCTAATGGCCAAAATTGCACTGGAGTCCTGGTCGCAGCATGGTCTGTTTGCTGTATTGCATGGGCATTTGCATCGTACCGCAGTCTATGATTTGAACCGTATATTCGAATTGGGAGGAGATCATCCGGTTTATGATGTACATGCCGGGACTTCTGCCTCGCATCGACTACATAAGAATCAGCCGAATAGCTTTAATGCAATTGATGCAACAGGAAAAATTACGCAATATTGTTTTGATGAACAGTTAAAAACCTTTGTTCCACAGCCTGATCCCATAAATAAATAGACAAAAAATACGCAATCCATCAAAAAATCAAAAAAAAACCAATTTTTTTTCATTTTTGCCCTTGAAGCGTTTTATTCCATCTCCATAAAAAGGACATCAAAAAATTTTGATGATGACCAATGGAATAAATAAGTCGTCATCGGTGATCTAAAAAAGACTTAGTCTGATGGAGTTATTTATGAGCAACATTCGTCCATTACATGACCGCGTTGTTATTCGTCGTGTTGAAGAAGAAACAAAAACAGCTGGGGGCATCTTACTTCCAGGTTCTGCTGCTGAAAAACCTGCACAAGGTGAAATCATTGCAGTTGGTAATGGTCAAATCACTGACAATGGCGTACGCGCGTTAGACGTAAAAGTTGGCGACAAAGTATTGTTCGGTACTTATGCAGGTACAACTGTCAAAGTAAACGGCGAAGAACTTTTAATCATGAAAGAGTCTGACATTCTGGCAGTATTAGAAGCTTAATCTGCGCCAGATCGTTTTACTCATTCCAATTCAGATTTTGTAAAGATACAACAATATTCGGAGTCAAATATGTCAGCTAAAGACGTAAAATTTGGTGATTCAGCTCGTTCAAAAATGATCGCTGGTGTAAACATCCTTGCAGATGCGGTGAAAGTGACTTTAGGTCCTAAAGGCCGTAATGTTGTAATCGACCGTTCTTTCGGTGCACCGCACATCACTAAAGATGGTGTATCTGTTGCGAAAGAAATCACCCTGAAAGACAAATTCGAAAACATGGGTGCGCAACTGGTTCGCGAAGTATCTTCAAAAACCAATGACATTGCTGGTGACGGTACAACAACTGCGACTGTTCTTGCTCAAGCAATCTTAAATGAAGGTATCAAGTCAGTAACTGCGGGTATGAACCCAATGGATCTGAAACGTGGTATCGATATCGCAGTGAAAACTTTAGTTGCTGAAATCAAGGCGACTGCTCAGCCTGCTTCTGATTCTAAAGCAATTGAGCAAGTAGGTTCGATCTCTGCTAACTCTGACACTACTGTTGGTAAACTGATTGCGCAAGCAATGGAAAAAGTAGGTAAAGAGGGTGTGATCACTGTTGAAGAGGGTTCAGGCTTCGAAGATGCACTTGACGTTGTAGAGGGTATGCAGTTTGACCGTGGTTATATCTCTCCATACTTCGCAAACAAACAAGACACGCTAACTGCTGAACTTGAAAACCCATACATCCTATTGGTTGACAAGAAAATCAGTAACATCCGTGAATTGATCACTGTATTGGAAGCTGTTGCGAAAACTGGCAAACCACTTCTGATCATTGCTGAAGATGTTGAAGGCGAAGCGCTTGCAACTCTGGTTGTTAACAACATGCGCGGTATCATTAAAGTATGTGCTGTTAAAGCGCCTGGCTTCGGTGACCGTCGTAAAGCAATGCTGCAAGACATCGCGATCCTGACTGGCGGTACTGTGATTTCTGAAGAAATCGGTATGCAGTTAGACCAAACGACTCTTGAACACCTGGGTACTGCGCACAAAGTAACAGTTTCTAAAGAAAACACAGTGATTGTGGATGGCGCTGGTAATGCAGCTCAGATCTCTGACCGTGTTCAACAGATCCGTGCACAAATCGAAGAATCTACTTCTGAATACGACAAAGAAAAACTTCAAGAACGCGTAGCTAAATTGGCTGGCGGTGTTGCTGTTATCAAAATCGGTGCTGCAACTGAAGTTGAAATGAAAGAGAAGAAAGACCGTGTAGACGATGCACTTCACGCAACTCGCGCAGCGGTTGAAGAAGGTGTTGTTGCGGGTGGTGGTGTTGCACTGGTACGTGCTGCAGCTGCACTTGATGGTGTGAAGGGTGCAAATGATGACCAGAACGTAGGTATCAGCATTCTTCGTCGTGCAATTGAAGCGCCACTTCGTCAAATCGTATCTAATGCTGGTGATGAGCCTTCAGTTGTGATTAATGCAGTGAAGAACGGTGAAGGTAACTATGGTTATAACGCAGCGACAGGTGAATATGGCGATATGCTGGAAATGGGTATTCTTGACCCTGCGAAAGTAACTCGTTCTGCACTTGAGCATGCAGCTTCTGTTGCTGGCTTGATGTTAACAACAGAATGTATGATTACTGAAATTCCAGAAGAAAAACCAGCTATGCCTGATATGGGCGGCATGGGTGGTATGGGCGGTATGATGTAATTCATCGTTCGATCATATGATGTAAAAAATCCCCGCTTTTGCGGGGATTTTTTATTAAGTTATAAAATGATTAAGGTGATTTTTTAATTAATTTATAATTCAGATTACTCTGTATTTCCTTACCTGTTTCTATATCACGAGCTTCAACGAAATTATCACCTACATAAAACTTCCGGTTTTCAGCTTTTCCATCTAGGACGATAATAGAAGGTTGTTGAGGATCGAAAGTGAAGCTACCTTTGGTTTCAGCTTCATTGTTTCCAGTTTTACCTAAATATTCCTCACTCAATTCATAAGTTTTATCAGGATTAAGATCTAGTTCAACTTTAATCCCTTCGCAGTCAGCACATGGGAAAACACCTTCATATTCACCTACCCAGTTTGAGTTAACAGTAGCTTTACTGGTCATCTCGGTACTCATATTGCTTTGACTATTTATAGTCTCTGTAGTAACAGGAGCATTTGTGGTATTAGATTGAGAATCTGCGCCTGCTATATCGCGGTCATTCTGTTTAGAACATGCACTTAAACTAGTAACCGTTACTACCAGTAAAGCAGGCCATAGTATTTTTTTCATTGAAGATCATCCTCTTGTTCTTCTGTTCTAGGATTTACATTAGAAGTATGAGCTATCAATATACAGAGAGATCTTGTTAAAAATTGATTCGTTAAGTGAAACGGATTAAATATATGTAGATGAGAAACTAAGATAATTAAAATACAAAATAAGCGATTGGTTTTCTTTAGTTTTATTTTATAAACCTTAAGGTTATGATTTGATAGAAATAATTATTAAAAAGATCGGTCATGAAAGCAGAACAGGAAAATAATATCATCGCGAAAATTTATGATGCTGCTTTATTGCCTGCTTTATGGCTGGAGGTCATTCAGGATATTGTGCAATATACCCAGAGTCATAGTGCAATTTTTACCGGCCTTGATCAATTCAATCCAGCCTATGACTTTGTTTATACTTACAATATCCCGGAAGAAAGTCTGGCTACTTATCAGGAGGAACGGATTCGGGTCATTGACATGAAGCTGCACATGCCTCTATGGAATGAAATTGATATGGGGGAGGAACTTAATCAGGACTCCCGTCATTATGCGGATCAACCTGGAACAGAACAGTATATTTTTTATGAAAAATGCCTTAAGCCTACAGGGATAGGGTATATGGCGGGAGTATTGCTGGACAGAGGAAACCATCGCTGGGCAGTCATGGGACTACATCGTGCTCCACACACTCAAGGTTTTGAAGCAGCTGAACTGAATTTTCTCAAACGGATCGGCATACATTTGCGTCGCTCTTTACAGATTCATCGGCAAATCAGTTTGGTACAACAAGACAATATCAGCTTATATACCGTATTGGACTGTTTAAAAATCGGTATTATTTTGCTGGATCAGGATCTCAAGTTATCTTATTCAAATCCACTGGCACAAAGCATGATTGAAGCTTCAACGTGTTTGGAAATGGATATGCATAACCGGCTGAAAACACCGGTAGGTGATCAGGAACGTCTGGACGGATTGCTATCCAGTGCTTTGCTGGAAGATACCAATATGTCGAGTGAAATAGGTGGGGTCTTGGCTGTGCAGGATTCTAAAGGACAGCAATTGATGCTCACTGTTGTGCCTTTTAAAAGATTAAAAAAGATGCAGCAATTTTCTGAAGCTCAGCATCAGATTGCTGTATTTATGACAGACAAAAACAGGCATTATTCATTATCCAGAGCTTATTTGCAGCAAGCATATCAACTGTCGAAACGTGAATTTGATTTGTGTGAGCTTTTAATCAATGGCTATAAATTAGAAGAAATTGTAGCGAAATGTGGGATCACTTTAAGTTCAGTACGAACTTATTTTAAGAATATTTATGAAAAAACTGACTGCACTTCACAAATTGAGCTAATGCACTTATTGATGGGATGTACGATTCATTTTGAACATATTAATTAAACCTACCTAAAGATAATTCTTTAGGTAGGCAGTGCTCATTATCTAACGCGCTGTAATGTTACAGGACCTTCACCTTGTGGATGCAAGATCAGAGTTTCAGCCGATACATTAACGTTTGCAATGGTCTTGCTGCCATCGGAACTGTCTTGTAATCTGCCACATTCATTAGTATCGAATAAAACTTCAGTGGTTGTGAGTGTATTACCTGAAAGAGTAAATTTGCCATATTCAATCCCAGACCAGCCACAATCATCTCCACCTTCAGTGTCCAGGAAGAAATAATAGTTTGTGTCAAAGAAGGCAAATAAATGGGTGTCACTAAATCTCCATGCACCTACCAGACCATTAGCAGACTGTTTGACGCGGCTTAAACGGTATTCGGTATTGATCCCCGGTTCTGTCAGAATTAAGGTCGTTCCATCATAGTTTAACGTATAAGGTTTGCCTCCTGCAGGATGTGAGAGTCCCCATTCACCATTACTGTCTTGAATAATGCGCGATGAAATCACGCTTGTAGTTGCGTTCCAGTTTAACTCTCCAGTTTCAATGCCAGGCGTTCCATCACCGTCAGTAGCTTCTGCTTGACCTAAGGCATAACGACCATCTTCTAAAATATGGATTAGAACAGCGCTGTTTGCATTACGGCCAATTTCCCAAGTACCGGCAATATCTTTATAGAAAGTTGACTGGAAGTTTTCTGCAGCTTTTTCAGGTGTAATCAATTTTTCTGTGGTAACTACGCCTGTTGATACCACGTCTGTAGCAAATGCTGTAGGGGCCTTAGAAAAATCTAAACTTTTATTAAGAAGGGCATTAGCAGCTTCAGTACTGATACTAATCCCATTGTCATGATTACTATCTGTATCTAAAGACTGTAAAAGCACCATCAGGTTAGTACGTGCAATTTCAGTTTGTGGTAAATCTAAAGGCGTAACACGTTCTTTAGCTTCAATTTCTTGACCTAGTTGTACGTCACCAATCAGGAATTTAACCTTTTCTCCGTCATTAAATTTAAATTCACCTTTTTCATTAGTAACCCCTTCAGCACCACTACTGGTGATATATGTTACCCCTGAGATAATTCCATCTGTCAGTACACCAGTTTCGGTCCCGACCGGAGCTGTAGGTGGAACAGGTGATGAACCCTCTATACGATCATTATCTGAACTGCCACATGCTGTAAGTAACCCCGCTAAGGCAAGACAAATTAAAGTCTTTTTCATGAAAGTCTTCCTGAAATTTATTATGTCAGTGAAGTATAGAAAGAAAGCTAAAATCGACATATTCTAAAATTAGGATGGAAAAATATATAAATCAGTAAAATAAATTGAACTCACTATTTGCTTAAAAGAGTGAGCTTTCAATAGGAAGTGAAAGAAGAAATATTCAAATAACAATAAATTGAAAATTCTTCCTACAGTTTTAAAAATACATATATATTAATTGGTGCTTTATTGATCAGTATGTACTATCTATATTCTGCTGCATTGTTAGACTGTGGCGAAATTTTGAGAATGATTGTGATGTAGCTGTGTTTGAAAATTTAGCTGAGAAAACTTTAAATTTAATGGGCTGGAAAACCGATGACCAATGGCCCGAAGACCTTGATCAATCTGTGATGATTGCAGCGCCACATACCAGTAACTGGGATGCACTATATGCACGTTTGGCCTTGAAGGCTTTAAAAGTGAATGTGCGTCTGACCATTAAAGACAGCTATATGAAATTTCCATTTGGGCCTTTTGTACGTGCAATGGGTGGAATTGGTATTGACCGTCGTCCCAAACAACCGGGTGAGCCACGTCCAAGCATGGTTCAAGTTATGACAGATCTATTTAAACAGCATCCTAAACTAGTGATGCTGGTTACACCGGAAGGCACACGCGCCCGTCAGGAACAATGGAAAACCGGTTTTTATCACGTGGCGATCAATGCGGGTGTGCCGATTGCGCTGGCTTATATGGATTATGCAAAAAAAGAAGCGGGTGTAGGTAAAATCATTTATCCAACAGGAAATTATGAACAGGATATGGCTGAGATTATGGCGTTCTATGCCAATATTGAACCTAAATTTCCTGAAAAATTCAGTATTGATCAGCGCTATTTTTGATTTTAGGAAAAAGAAAAGCAGAGGGATGAACTCTGCTTTTCTGTACGATATATAAATACCGAATTTAATTTTGATTCTCTTCAGATAAAATTCCCCCCAGATTCTGGCAGGCATCTTTATAAAGATTGTATTGCTGTTCTACCACTTCATATAAAGGCAGGTCAAAAAGCTCTTCACCTTGATGATATTGCTCAATATAAGACTCGACCTTGGTTTTGCTGCTGTACAGCATGTGTTGATAATAATCCGTCATACTACTGTGTGGCATTTGCGCTGTATCAATCTTGGCACAATTGAAGTTTTGCAGAAGCTGTTCTGACTTTTTAAGATCATTGGACATACAACCTGCCAGTAATATGCTACTGAGCAATGCCGTTAGGAGTTTCATAGAAAAAGATGAACTTTGATGGGGAGCGCACTATTGTAGAAGTAAATGCGCTATGCAAAAGTAGTTTTATTCAACAACTGGTCAAAAAATAGAAGAATAAAATTTAGAATCTCATTCTTCCTTGGCGATCTTTAACCTTTAACCAGTCCGCCATCGACAATCAGGTTTTGACCTGTCACTGCACGTGAATAAGGTGACAGGAACATCAGAATAGCAGACGCAAATTCCTCAGGTGTAATCACGCGGCGCAGAGGAGTGGACTGAGCAATCAGGTCAAAGACAAAGTCAGGTGTTGCTTTACTTGCATCCGTGGTTTGCAGTAATCCGCCTGAAAGCATGTTCACGTTAATCCCATACTGACCAAGATCTTGCGCAGTAGTTCGGGTAAAGGCCAATAGCGCCGCTTTCGCAGTCGTATAATCATGATAAGGAACGACAGGGTTTTGAACCAGGTTAGTCCCAATATTCACGATACGACCAAAATGTGCCTGTTTCATATCTTCTAATGCAGCTTGTGTTGTATTTAAACAGGCCTGAACTGCTCCACTAAACTGACGGGACATACTTTCCCAGGTCAGATCTTCAACTTTAGGTCGCTCATCACCATTAAACTCAAACTGCACCAGCGCATTATTAATAACGGAATGGACGGCTTCTCCGAAATGGGCCTTGCTGGCAGCAAATAAAGCTTTTACTTGGTCAGCTTGTGTTACATCTGCCTGATAGGCAAAGACCTGATCAGGATACTGATTTTGTAAAGCTTCAGCTTGGGTTTTGCTGCTATGGTAATTTACTACCACACGTGCACCTTCCTGTATCAGGAGCTGTGTAATAGCTAGTCCCAGTCCACGAGCACCACCAGTCACAAGTACAATTTGATCACGAATTTGCATCGCTTATATCCGCTTAGAGAATCATCCAGGCTAACATAACAGCAATAGGGCTGAAAGCAAAGTGATGTAAGGCTCTAGAGCTGCTCTATCGCGAAAATGAATCAATGCCTTCCTTGATCAGGAGAAAGCAGCCCGAGCTGAAGAGCAAGCCTAAGACAATCTGTTTAAAACGTAATTCTGAAATTCGATGAAACAGACGTGCGCCTAAAATAGCGGGAATACTTACAGCCAGAATGAGTACCGCTATATAGGGGAGGTGAGTCTGATTTAAGGTGCCTTGCAGTAAATAGGCGGCTAAGGTAAACACCTGTATGGCAAAATTAAAATGACGCAATATATAGCGCTGCTGTTCTTTCGGTAGCTGCTTTAGCATTAACCACGCAGATGGTACAGAACCACAGAATTCTCCTAAACCTCCTAAAATGCCACCAACCAAACCAATCCCTGCATCCGCAGTGTTACCTGAATGCTGAATCAATTTAACCTGTGGATTAAGTAACATCAGTGGACACCAGATCACGAGAAATATACCAAGCAAAATACGAAAAGTGCCCGCTTCAACGATATTCAGTAACCAGGTGCCGAGTGGGACACCGATCAGACCAGCAATTAAATAAGGTAGATATAAGGTTCGGTGCAGGTGAGGAAGTTTAGGCTCATTAGATAATGAAATGAGGTGACTCCACACCGAGGTAAAAACCACTAAAGGCGCAGCAAGTTGAGGACTCAATCCCCATACACAGAATGACATGGCAATTAATGCAAAAGCAAAACCGGTAAGTCCCTGTACAAATCCTGCGATAATTGCACCAAGAATAAAGAGTAGCCAGGTCGTCATAAAAATCAGGGTATTGGAAAAGTTTGTAGTATTCAAAATATGGTCAGAAAAACCAAGCAGATCCTTAGCTGTATTTATGCAAATCTAAGTGTAAATATGCATAAATGATTTTTATTAAATCCGAGACAAATCCTTTGATTAAGTATGGAAAATGAACAAAATCATACAAGAGTGCAACAATGGCTTCGCGTACTCTTCATGAAATCACTTGATACTAATTGAGGGCGGTATAGAGGTGATGAACATGAAAAAAATGATATTACTGTCATCTGTATTGGCAGTAGCGCTAACAGGCTGTGTGGTTGATCCTTGGGATGAAGGTTATCGCGGTCATCATGATCGTAATGGACATGATGATCGGGATCGTGGTGATAAGGACTGGAAAAAACATAAAGATCATCGTGACTGGAAACGTGATAGAGGCGATCGGGACTGGCGTCGTAATCGTTAATCGTTACCTTCCATTTATAAAAAAGGATCCCTTTAAGGAGTCCTTTTTTATTTGGGCATTGAATATAAGTAGGTCTTAAGCCGCTTTTTTCTGATACAGCCCTGCGCGTACTGTACCGGCTTTGGTATTTTTAACTAAACGCCATGAACTTGGTAACTTCAATGTACTCAGTTCACGATCGGCTTCTACATAGATAAAACCATCTTCTTTGATCAGTGGATCAGCTTGAGCAGCCAGAGTTTCCCATAGATCCAGACTATAAGGAGGGTCTAGAAAGACCAGATCAAACTGCTGTTTCAGGCTGGTTAATGCTTGTTGTGCTGTCGCAATTTTAAGTTGTGCACGTGCTTTGGTGACTTTGAGTAATTCCAGATTTTGGGTGAGGAACTGTGCCTGAGTACGATCCGGTTCAATCATCACTACCGAAGCCGCACCACGTGATAATGCTTCAAAAGATAAAGCGCCCGAACCGGTACACAGATCCAAGACACAGGCATTCTGGACATCCCACATCAGCCAGTTAAATAAAGTTTCACGCACACGGTCAGGTGTGGGACGTAATCCTTCGATACTGGCAAAAGCCAATTGACGGCGTTTCCAGTCACCGCCAATAATTCTAAGTTGATTTTTCATGAATTATTCCTGATCGTCATTGGCTGCAGGAGCAGAGCGAGTAGTTGCAGGTTGCGGATTGTTTGGCTGTGCATGGGTCGCCTGACTGCCTTCTTGCGTTGGGGTCGCATTCGGATCTGCGCTTAACAGATTTGGTCCACTTGGCAATTCACCCGGTTTAATACCTGCTGTCATAAGACCGCCACTGATTTGATGGCCGGCAGGGTGAATCGGATTTTTATCGCGAGACAGTAACCAGTAATCAAATAACGGTTTAGCCAGTTGTGCAGCAGAACCACCATGTCGACCATTTTCCCAGACAACGACTACTGCAATTTCAGGGGTTTCAGCAGGAGCAAAACCAACAAACAGACCATGATCCAGCTGGCGTTCAGTCAGCAGGGCTTCATTATAGCGCTTACCTTGCGCAATACTTTTCACCTGTGCCGTACCGGTTTTACCTGCGATTTGATACATCGGTGTGCGGATTCCGCGACCTGTACCTGACTGAACCACATCGATCATCGCATCACGCATTTTGATCCAGTCATCTGGTTGACCATTAAAGTCGATTTTACCATTGGTAGCATTATGTACGGTGAAAGGTTTTGCCCCTTTACTTTCACGCAGTACGTGAGGCGTAACATGTGAGCCTTGATTTGCTGTAATAGCAGTTGCCATAGCGAGCTGTAATGGTGTGGCGGTAAATGCACCCTGACCAATACTCACCGAAATGGTTTCACCACGTGACCATTTGGATTTACGGGTACGCATTTTCCATTCAGGACTTGGGTAAAGACCTGAACTTTCACTTGGTAAATCCACACCGGTTTTTTCGCCAAAGCCGAACTGGCGCATCCAGCTATTCATTTTTTCAATGCCCATCCGATAGGACATGACATAGAAATAGGTGTCGCAGGACACCACTTGAGCTTTATGCAGATTCACAGCACCATGACCAGTTTTCTTATGGTCACGGAAGCGGTGGCTATCGCCCGGTAAGGTAAAGTAGCCCGGGTCAGAAATCGCTGTACTCCAGTCGACCAGTCCATAATGCAGACCGCCCATACCAAACATCGGTTTGATCGTTGAACCTGGAGGATAAGCCCCTTGAACAGCACGGTTATAAAGTGGTTGATCTAAACTGTCACGAAGACCTGAATAATCTTTGCTACTAATCCCGGTGACAAATAAATTAGGGTTAAAACTTGGACTGGAAACCAGCGCTAGAATTTCACCTGTACGTGGGTCAATTGCGACAATAGCACCACGACGACCGGCCAGTTGTTCAGTGGCAATGGTTTGTAGACCATAATCCAGTGATAAATACAGATCATTACCGCGTACCGGCTCTTTACGGCCTAAGTGACGCAGAACATTACCGAAAGCATCAGCCTCAACAGATTCATTACCCGGCACACCATGTAAGAGATCTTCATAGTATTTTTCTACCCCGATTTTCCCGATCAGGTTAGACCCGGCATAGAGATCCTTATCAATTTCTTTAAGTTCTTTGTCATTAATACGGCCGACATAACCAATCACATGCGCAAAGAGTTCACCATGCGGATAGTAACGGGTCATCTGGGTTTCAATATTGACGCCCGGAAATAGATATTTTACTTCACTAAAACGGGCAATATCATTTTCATTCAGATTCAGCTTGATCGATACCCGCTCAGTTTTACGCGCCGTCTTGACTCGTGCCTGAAAACGTTCAATATCTTCTTCAGTCAATTCCAGAATCGGTGTAAGACGTTTCAGCGTATCATCAATATCTTGTACATCGGCGCGGCTTAAAGTGGCCGTGAAAACAGGATAATTATCGGCAAGCAGAATACCGTTACGATCGTAAATATAACCGCGTGCTGGGGCTAAGGGCTGCAGGCGAATACGGTTCTGGTCAGAAGCCGTAGAGAAGGTTTCAAAATTAAAAATTTGCAAATAGGCATAGCGGCTGATCAGCAGCAGCATAAAGAAAATCACAATACCGACAGAGATCCAGACCCGACTGCTATAGATGCGCTTTTCTTGTTGTGCATTTTTTAAAGGAAAGTGCTGCTTCATACGCGATCGACTTAAGACCAGAGGGAAAGGAATCAAAGTGGAGTATTCTAGCGCAACTGTACGGGATTTGATAATGAAAACTGGCTGTAGCAATTCCTGTGTTTAAACTTTGACTTTGCAGACATGAAAATTGTAAAGTGCTGTATACAAGAGTTTTAATAATTCTGATAAAGTCAAAATTAAATAAAAATAGGACTCTACCAAAAACTATAATTAAGGAAGATGGTGAAGGAATGAACAAAGTTTACCCTTTGTTGGCATTTGCATTCTTTGCAAATGGGGTATATGCACATGATCAAGTGAATAATACGACAAACAGAACTGAGGATCGTGAGCCTAAAGTATTTAATGTTGGGGTCGGATTTACCCAGAAACTTATCCATCTAAACACTGAATGGGTGAATCCTTATGGGATTGCTTATGTGAAAGGTGGTGCTTTTCTCAACGATGATCGTACAGTTGGAGCACAAGTCGGCTTTCGTTATCCTGCACACCTCACCGGCAAGGACAAAAATGGTTATTATGTAGGGGCTTATGCCGGTCATATCGATAGCAAACAGGTCGAGAGCAAATACGAAAGCCGTTTAGGTGGGGGCATTGATCTGGCTTATGTTTTGCTTAGTTCAGAACGGATCAGTAGTTTTAGTATCGGTATTGGGGCGGGGGAGAAATTACAGGACAGTAATGGTCGCGTTGTAGCCGAAACTGAACCCAGACTACAATTCTCCTATACTTTAAGTATCGGTTTATAGACAAAATATTCAACTTTATTAAAACCTGTATTCTGTGAACAAAAAATTAAATATGGAATTTATGCATGCTTGAGTACGTCAATGAATTGTGGCAAGCCTTCTTGAATCGCCCAGATTTTTGGGCAGTGCTCAGCATTATCCCGGTGACCGCATTCGTAACATGGGCTCACGTGTGGATGGCGCTAAAAATGGTGTTTTATCCAATTAATTTTTGGGGTTTTCATGTCGGGCCACTTCCTGTTGGCTGGCAAGGTATTGTGCCGCGTAAAGCTGGAAGAATCTCGGGAATTATCACGGATAATACCTTATCTAAATTGGGTTCTATCCAAGAGTTCTTGCAGGCAATGGATCCGGATGATATGGCACGTATTATCGGGGAACAGGTCGGTTTTGAACTCGAACATCTGATTGATGAAGTCATGATGGACCGTAATGCGGTGCTATGGGAAAACTTGCCTTATTCAATCAAGCGCCGTATTTATGCCCAAGCCCATAAACAGCTGCCACAGGTATTAAAAGAATTAGTGACTGAACTGACCATGAACGTCGAGTCACTGGTCGATATGCGTGACATGGTAGTCAGTCAAATGGAAGGTGATCGCCGTTTAATGGTGCGCATGTTCCTGAAAGTCGGGCAGAAAGAAATTAACTTTATCTGGCATATCAGTGCCCTGATCGGGATGTTCTTTGGCCTGTTCCAGATGGTGGTCTGGTTTGTGGTTCCATGGCACTGGACCGTACCTTTCTGGGCTGCTATCTGGGGCTTCCTGACCAACTGGATTGCGATCTGGATGGTATTTAATCCGGTAGAACCGCATTATATTAAATACCCGCAATTCTTTAAGCGTACAGTCGATCATAGATTCCCTTGGATCAAGCCGGTGATTCCTCGAATTGGCACCTATAACATACAAGGCGCATTTATGAAACGTCAGGAGGAAGTCTCTGACGTATTTGCAAGTGTGGTCACAGAAGATCTGATTACGCTAAAATCGATCATGACAGAAATGATGTATGGTGGTAAAAAAGATAAAACCCGCCGTATTGTCAAACGTCATATTAACGAAATTATGGAAACACCGCTGGTTCGGACCTCTTTACAGTTGTCTTTAGGGCCAAAAGAGTATGCAAAACTCAAGACAGACTTGATCGATCGCTCGATTGAAATTACGATGGTGCCTGTAAGCGACCCTGCGTTTAATGCGAGCCGTGCACAGAAGATCTACCAAATGTTTAGAGACCGCATACGTGATTTGACGCCTAACGAGTTTCAGAATCTATTACGTCCTGCTTTTCAGGAAGATGAATGGATCTTGATTGTCCTGGGGGGAGTTACCGGTTTTGTTGCGGGTTTAATCCATTTGTTTGTGGCTTTCTTATAATTAGATGCCAAAGAGCAGCACACGTTTTGGTCGTGTGCAGCTGGGTATCTTATACATAGTTAAAAAATGAGGATGTTTATATATGCGCATTATCTTACTCGGACCACCTGGAGCAGGTAAAGGTACACAAGCTCAGTTGATCTGTAAGCGCTACAATATCCCACAAATTTCAACCGGTGATATGCTCCGTGCTGCAATTCGTGAAGGAACTGAATTAGGTCTACAAGCCAAAAGCGTCATGGACGATGGCGGTTTGGTTTCTGATGAATTGATCATTGGTCTGGTCAAAGAGCGTATTGCACAACCTGACTGTGCAAATGGCTGCATCTTTGATGGTTTCCCACGTACGATTCCTCAAGCTGAAGCGCTGGAAAAAGAAGGCATTGCAATTGATCATGTGATTGAAATTGATGTGCCGGATGAAGAAATCGTTCAACGTCTATCTGGTCGTCGTCAACACCCGGCGTCTGGTCGTGTTTATCACATCGTTTACAACCCACCAAAAGTGGAAGGTAAAGATGATGAAACTGGTGAAGATTTGGTACAACGTCCAGATGACCAGGAAGAAACTATTCGTCGCCGTTTAGGTTCATACCACACTGAAACTGAACAGCTGGTTGGCTTCTATCAAGGCCGTGCAGCTTCAGGCGAAAATGCACCGACTTATGACAAGTTAAACGGTCTACGTCCAATCGAAGAAGTTCAAAAAGATCTGTTCGCGATTCTGGATCAAGCAAAATAATCGGTTTCCGATCATTTTGACTTTCAAAGAGCCCTAAGTCATATTAGGGCTCTTTTTATTGCGTTGTTCAAAAGGATCTGCCGTGAAATTTGCTGTATTGGGATTGATGATTGTATTTCTGGCAGTACTGTTTGCACTGTTCTATGTCAGCTTCAAGATGCTGAAAAAAGTACGTCAGGAAGAACGTGCTGAAAATGCGGGTAAGGTACCTGAGCGTCAGCTGCATCCTAAATTACAGGCCGAGCTTGAGCAAAAGCGCAAGCAAGAACAGGCTGAGCAAAATAAAAAATAAAAAAATTTCGAGTACTTAAATTAAAAAAGCTGAACCTAAAGTTCAGCTTCAATATTTTTCACCGGAATAGCGCGACCTGCGCCAAATTCAAAACGGTCCGGCCAGTTACAGACATCGGCGACTACACATTCGTGACACTTTGGTTTACGTGCGATGCAGCAATAGCGGCCATGTAAAATCAGCCAGTGATGTGAATCAATAATAAATTCTTTTGGAATCACTTTTACCAGACGATGCTCGACCTCAAGCACGTTTTTACCTACTGCCAACCCGGTACGGTTACCAACACGAAAGATATGTGTATCCACAGCCATAGTGGGCTGGCCAAAGGCGGTATTCAGCACCACATTCGCGGTTTTACGGCCTACACCCGGTAAAGCTTCCAAATCTGCACGATTATCCGGTACCATGCTGTTATGCTTCTTGATGAGCATTTCACAAGCTTTAATGACGTTCACAGCTTTGGAGTTATACAGGCCAATCGTTTTAATATATTCCTTCAGCCCATCCACACCGAGTGCATAAATCGCTTCCGGTGTATTGGCGACAGGAAACAGTTTATCAGTCGCTTTATTCACGCTTACATCCGTAGCCTGGGCAGACAGGGTCACCGCAACCAGTAATTCAAATGGGCTGGAATAGTTCAGTTCAGTTTTCGGATTCGGACGCTGTTCACGCAGGCGCTCAAAGAAAGTTTGAATCTGTTTTTTAGTCATGTTTTTTACAGGTTTAGCTGTTACTGTTGTCATGATCTTATCCCTGTAAAGCCTGTAATTGCTGCGTCAGTTCTTCAAGTTGCAGGCGTTTGCATGCATCCTCACGAATAGAAAGCTGTTTTTCTAACTTTTTGATTTGTGTGCGTAATTTAGCAAGCTCAATCGTGGTTTTGGCATCAAGTGTAACCACTTCATCGGTTGGTTTTTTCACGATTTCAATGGCTGGAACCTGATCGACCTGAGCAGAGAACTGGGCAAATAGGGCAGTATTAATCTCGGCACGAACGACAGGTCCCTTACGGTCGATGCGACGTTTTTCTTCGCGTTGAATATGCGCGTAGTAACGTTTGCGCAAGTCATCCTGTTCAGCAATACGCTGAGCTTCAGTTGGCAAAGGCTGAAGATCTTCGACCAGATCAATACAGTCTACCGGGCAAGGCGGAATGCAGAGTTCACAGCCGGTACACAGGTCAGTGAGCACGGTATGCATTAATTTGCCTGAGCCAATAATCGCATCGACCGGGCAAGCGCTAATGCATTTAGTACAGCCAATACATTCATCTTCACGGATGATGGCTTTCATGCGCTGAGGACGACCATCCGCCTGAATGGGCCAGACACTTTCTTCAGCGGGTAGTTTAGAACGATTTAACAATACTGCCAGAGCATCAGCGACGGGCTGTCCACCCGGTACACATTTATTGGCATCTTCGCCCTCAGCAATGGACTGAGCATAGGGCAAGCAGCCATCACGATGACCACATAAACCGCACTGGGTTTGGGGCAATAAAGCATCAATAGACTGGACTAGAGAGATCTGCGAATTCATGAATAACCTAGGCTGCTCGGACTGAGCCTTAGAGTGAATGAAACAAAATATGTCAATTTAACAATTTTAACATGTTTTTAAGGAACATAAGTTATGCACGATTAAAGGTCACTTTGTGCATTATTATCAGGCATAAATTAACAATTAAGCATTGATTCAATTGGCATTTAAGCACACAGAAAAAATATTCATAATCAATATAAATAATTGTTATCAAATTAAATTTAAACTATTTTTCAAAAAAGTATTGTAGATTAGTTACAAAAGATATTTAATATTTTGCGCCAAAATTTAACATTGATTGTAAATTTGACCAATTTTGATCCATTTTCTGCTGAGGATTAAGCGTTGAAATACAACACACTTAATGAGTTCCTAGATTACGTAAAATCACGTGACGCACATCAACCCGAATTTCTTCAAGCTGTAGAAGAAGTGATGACCAGTTTGTGGCCATTCATTGAAAAGAATCCACAATACGCAGCACATGGTTTACTAGAACGTCTAGTTGAACCTGAACGTGCGATCCAGTTCCGTGTTGCTTGGGTAGATGACCAAGGTCAAACACAGGTTAACCGTGCGTTCCGCGTACAGTACAACTCAGCGATTGGTCCATTCAAAGGTGGTATGCGTTTCCACCCGTCAGTGAACCTTTCTATTTTGAAATTCCTCGGTTTCGAGCAAACTTTCAAAAATGCCCTGACTACATTGCCTATGGGTGGTGGTAAAGGCGGTTCTGATTTTGACCCTAAAGGCAAATCAGAAGGCGAAATCATGCGTTTCTGCCAGGCGTTAATCATCGAGCTTTATCGTCATCTTGGTTCTAATACAGATATCCCAGCGGGTGATATCGGTGTGGGTGGCCGTGAAGTTGGCTACATGGCTGGTATGATGAAAAAACTCAGCAATGACACTTCATGTGTATTCACTGGTAAAGGCCTGACTTTCGGTGGTTCTCTAGCTCGTCCAGAAGCAACTGGTTATGGTACAGTGTATTTCGCTGAAGAAATGCTGAAAACTCGTGGCGAAAGCTTTAAAGATAAAGTGGTAACTATCTCTGGTTCTGGTAACGTTGCGCAGTACGCTGCTGAAAAAGCAATGTTCCTGGGTGCTAAAGTTGTTTCTCTATCTGACTCTGCGGGTACTGTTCACGTTAAAGACGGTTTCACTGAAGAGCTTCTTGCTGAAGTGATGGAACTAAAAAACGTTAAACGTGGCCGTATCTCTGAATTTGCCTCTAAACACGGTTTTGAATACCTTGAAGGTCAACGTCCTTGGGGTATCAAATGTGATATCGCGCTTCCATGTGCGACTCAAAACGAACTTGATGCGAATGATGCAGCAGCGCTTCTTGCAAACGGCGTAATCTGTGTTGCTGAAGGTGCGAACATGCCTTCTACACTTGAAGCAGTTGAGAAATTCGTTGAAGCGAAAATCCTTTATGCTCCAGGTAAAGCATCTAACGCCGGTGGTGTAGCAACTTCTGGTCTTGAAATGTCTCAAAACGCATTGCGTTTAGGCTGGACTTTCGAAGAAGTTGACGAGCGTCTGCACGCGATCATGAAAGAAATTCACCGCAACTGTGTGAAATACGGTACTAAAGAAGACGGTACTGTAAACTATGTAGACGGCGCAAACATCGCTGGCTTCGTAAAAGTTGCTGATGCAATGCTTTCTCAAGGCGTATTCTAAGTCTGACTTAGTTTAAGCTTGAAAAAAAACCGAGGTGAATGCCTCGGTTTTTTTATGTTCAGATTTTATCTTTAAAGAGTGCCTTTGACTGTTTCACGCTCTACAGCCATGTCGAATACATAGGCATATTTAGACTGGTCAGCTCCCGGATTTTTGATTTCATAACGTTTTACCCGAATAATCTGACGCTCATTCGGTGTATGCTGAAAATCTTCAATCTGATCGTAAAATAAAGTCCAATCTTTATCGACCTGAGTCTTTAAACCTTTTTCATCATATTTGATTTCTTTCACCTGTAAGCAGGTTTGCTGAGCTACACCCATACAGGCTTTAGTCTGTGGCGAAACTTCCAGGAAAATGGTTTCTGCCTGACCTTGGTATTTGGTTTCCGGTGTCATTTTTCCGGTAAAGACATATTTTTGACCATCAGTTGCAGTAATACTCAGTTTCGGCTGATTGGTATCATTTAGATCCAGACTAAACGGAATATCACGCTTTTGCAGAAGCTGGCTGATAAAACGTTCCTGTTCCATTAATGGTGCATCACACGCCATCATGGTGCCCATCATGTCACCCGTACTCAGGGTATTATCTTTAACAGTCCAGCTCGTGCCAAGGCCATTACAGCCAGAAGCGACACTCAGTCTGCCTTGCTGATCAAAGCTCAGAACAATCGGGCGTTGCAGCCCACGATCAAGTTCCCAGGTATAAGCGGGTAAAATTTGTGTAGGCGTTTTTAATGTGGTGGATAGAGTAGAAATAGCTGTATCTCCTGAAGCGGCAGGAATATGAGAAGATTGACATGCAGTTAAAGCCAAAGGGAGTAGGGCAAGCGCAAAAATACTGAATTTCATTGGTTTATATTCTATGTGCTAAAGTTTCAACGTGATTATAATCAAGAGATTAGCAAAAAATATGGATACAAATCGTAGCTTTTGCTAACAAAATGTATCCATATTAAAAAGTCGAATATTAAATGGTTGGAGTTAACTGTCAGTCAAAACGGTAAATATCCATCCCCAAAGCGCCCATCGTAAAACTGCTGTGCACGATACTGAAACGGTTGCCGGTACCCATGGCAAAGAACAGTGGAGCAAAGTGTTCCAGCGTTGGGTGATTACGTTTTAACTGAGGAATAGACTGCCAGTCCAGCACAGCATCAAAATCACTATGGGTTAATTTATTAGCCACATAGTTGCGGAAGGTCGATGCCCATTCCGGAACTTCATCGCTATTTCCCTGCCAGGACAATTCACGCAAATTATGGGTAATGCTCCCTGACCCGATCAGGAAAACCTGCTGCTCACGAAGTGACGCCAACGTCTGGCCAATCTTGTAAATCTCTTCTGCACTCATCGACATCGGTAAAGAAATTTCAACTACTGGGATATCTGCTTCTGGATACATATGTAAGAGCGGCATCCAGACGCCATGATCACGCGGACGGGTGCTGTTGGCATGTGCAGAGAGACCGGCATTGGCCAATAAGCCTAAGACTTGCTCAGCCAGCTCTGGATTGCCGGGAGCTGGGTAGCGTAACTCATACAATTCAGGTGGAAAGCCACGGAAGTCATGCCAAGTTTCAGGACGAATACCTGTATTGACTTCCAGAGCTTCACTTTCCCAATGTGCCGACATAACAATAATGGCAGTTGGACGTGGCAGATTCAGCCTTAAACGGTGCAATGCCGGGCCAACCTGCTCAGGATTGAGCGCGAGCATGGGAGAACCATGAGAAATAAATAAGCCGGGCAAAGTCTGTAAGTTCATAAGTCAAACCACATTAATTCAATGTTTTAATCATGCAATAAAAAGGGAAGTAAAGGCAGGGGTGATTGTTCAACAAAACGTTGCATAATCAGAACGCATCAACAAATCAGCCTGCACGGTGATAAGGATGATTATGGTTAATGCTCATGGCACGATACAGTTGTTCAATCAGCATTACACGGACTAGCGGATGTGGCAAGGTGAGTTTAGACAGCGACCAATGCCAGGCTGCTGCTTTGCGGACTGCTTCAGAATGGCCATCTGGCCCACCAATCGCCAAGGCAATATCATGACCTTCCAGCATCCAGCCTTTCATGGTTTCAGCCAATTTTTCTGTACTAAACTCACGTCCACCGACTTCTAATGCAATCAGAACTTCATTCTGTTTTAAGGTATTTAAGATACTGTCACCTTCAATATTCCGGTATTTCAGAATATCGGCTTCAGAATCGTTTTTGCCCCGTTTCGCCATCGGCAATTCAATCACCTGAGTCTGTACAAAAGGCTGGATACGTTTGAAATAGTCTTCAAAGCCTGTCAGCACCCAAGCCGGCATTTTCTGGCCGATGGTTAAGATACGGATTTTCATAGAGCTGGATCAATAATTAGATACTTCATTATAACGATCAAACAACACGAAGTTGAGCTAGGGAAACAAATTGAAATTGAAATCATGAATTTAATGTTGCTTTAATATCCATGATTCAAGTATCCGCTTGATAATAAAGGAATGGATAATAAGAAATGCGGACCAGTCTCATTATTAAAAGATATTGTACTTTTCTACTAATTATTCTCGGTTTAACCAGTTCAGGCATGAGCTTTGCTGCGCCTGCGAATTTTTCCTCCAAACAGGCTCAGCCAGAACATCTGGAACTGTTTATCAAACAGATTATCAGTGTAGACGAATACCGGAATTTTAAAAATACCAGTGAATTAAACCGGGTTTCAGCTTGGCTCAAAGAACAGATGCGTCTGCTTGGCATCCCATGTCAATTCCAAAATTATATTGTAAATAGCCTAAGCTATAGAAATGTGGTATGTCAGCTGAATTCCAAAGCCAAAACCAAACTGGTCATTGGCGCACATTATGATGTCTTTAGTGATCTGTATGGAGCAGATAACAATGCTTCCGGTGTGGCTGGGGTATTGGAAACAGCCCGATTACTGGCCTTACAAAAGTCAAAACTCAAACATAATATCGAGTTCGCTTTCTATACACTGGAGGAGCCACCCTATTTCAAGACTGAACATATGGGAAGCTATCTACATGCCAAAGCATTAAAGGCCCAGAAAAAGAAAGTGAAAGGTGTCATTATTCTGGATTCTATTGGCTATTATGATGAAAATCTGGTGCAGACCTATCCGAAAGGTTTGAAATGGATCTATCCCCGACATGGAAACTTTATTGCTGCGATTGGACATTTGGCATCGGCCGGTTTGACAGGAGATTACTGTTCGTCCATGCAACGTTTCAAGCGTCTAGACTGTCAGCGTTTTATTAGTCCGGCGTTCGCTCAGGATATGAATTTTTCCGGTTATCTGAATTATGCCAAGTTTAACTATTCAACTATGCTGATTACAGACACAGCGCATTATCGTAATCCTTACTACAATACCGAGCAGGATACCTTAGATAAACTGGATCTGACCAAGATGGCTCAGGTCGTGAATGGCTTGGTCGATATGGTGATTCGTCTTTAAAATTATCCTCGCCTGGATACAAAAACACCCTGTCAGAACAGGGTGTTTTTCGAAGCCTTTAGGTCTTAATGACGTGCAGCTTTAGCTTCTTCACTTGCTTTCACAATTGGTGGTTTCACCAGTGCTTTCGGCATATCGATCAAAGCCAAAGGTAAAATCTCATCAATCGATTTCACAGCTTTGATTTCTAGGCCTTCTTTTACATTCTCAGGAATTTCCGCAAGGTCGCGAACGTTTTCCTGTGGAATGAACACCAGTTTGATGCCACCACGGTGCGCAGCAAGCAGTTTCTCTTTCAAGCCACCGATACGCATTGCACGGCCACTTAAGCTGGTTTCACCTGTCATCGCAATATCTGGACGAATCGCAATACCAGTGAATGCAGACACTAGGGCAGTGGTCAGGGCTAAACCTGCAGATGGACCATCTTTCGGAGTCGCACCTTCTGGTAAATGCACGTGCACATCAGTTTCTTCAAAGCGGGAAGCTTCGATGCCTAACTCAGCCGCACGGGTACGAACGACAGTCATGGCAGCGGTAATCGATTCTTTCATCACATCACCAAGTGAACCGGTGGTAATGAATTTCCCTTTACCAGGTACTGCTGCAACTTCAATGGTCAGTAACTCACCACCCACTGAAGTCCAAGCCAAGCCATTTACGCGGCCGATTTGAGCTTCTTCTTCCGCCATGCCGTAGTCAAATTTATGTGGACCCAAGTAGTCTGGAAGATTACCCGCATTCACTTCAACCTGAAGATTCTTAGCTTTCTTGCTAACCGCTTCTTTCACTACTTTACGTGCAATTTTAGACACTTCACGTTCAAGGTTACGAACACCGGCTTCACGCGTATAACGACGCACGATGTCACGAATCGCTTCTTCATGCACAGTCAACTCTTTAGTACGTAGACCATTGTTCTTGATTGCTTTAGGAACAAGGTAACGGTCAGCAATGTTAACTTTCTCTTCTTCGGTATAACCAGGCAGACGGATCACTTCCATACGGTCCAGCAGGGCCTCTGGAATATTCATGCTATTGGCAGTACAGATGAACATTACTTCTGACAGGTCAAGGTCCAGATCAAGATAGTGATCGTTGAACTTGTTGTTCTGTGATGGATCAAGTACTTCAAGCATCGCAGAAGCTGGATCACCACGGTAGTCTTGAGCCATCTTGTCGATCTCATCGAGCAGGAACAGCGGGTTTTTCACGCCAACTTTGGTCAATGACTGCACGATCTTACCTGGCATCGCACCAATGTAGGTACGACGGTGACCACGGATTTCAGCTTCATCACGTACACCACCGAGGGCCATACGGACAAACTCACGGCCAGTCGCTTTGGCAATAGACTCACCTAGTGAAGTTTTACCTACACCCGGAGGACCAACTAGACACAGGATTGGACCGCGTAATTTTTTCACGCGAGACTGAACTGCCAGATATTCCACAATACGGTCTTTGACATCGTCCAGACCATAGTGATCGGCATCCAGGATTTCCTGAGCTTTATTCAAGTTAATGCTAACTTTGCTGGCTTTGTTCCATGGCGTATCTAGAATCACTTCTAGATAGTTGCGAACTACCGCAGCTTCGCTAGAGGCTGGTTGCATTGCTTTGAGTTTACGGAACTCAGATTCCGCTTTTTTACGCACATGCTCAGGCAGATCAGCTTCAGCCAGACGTTTTTCGATTTCCGCAACGTCATCTTCCGCACCGCCATTCATATCGGAAAGCTCGCGCTGAATGACTTTCATTTTTTCATTCAGGAAGTATTCGCGCTGGTTCTTTTCCATCTGGCGTTTAACAGAGTCATGCAAAGTCTGTTCAATCTGCTGTTCTTCAGACTGTTGCAATAAATAAGTCATCAACTCAGTTAAATGTGCATCGAACTCATCGTATTCCAGAAATTTCTGTTTCACTTCGATATTTAAAGGAACACGGGTCGCTACGAAGAATAACAGTTGCAGCAAGTCTTCGATTTTATTCGCAGCTGCAATCAGCTCACGAGCATTACGAAGTTTTGCTTCAGCATACTGAGCGAACAGGGCACGCAGCTCCTGCAAGCGCGTAGCTTGAGTTGTTTCATCGATTGATACAGTCATTGGGCTAAGTTCATGCTCAGCAGTCAAATACTCATTTTCATCAATGATGGTTTTGAGCTTGGCACGATACAGTCCTTCAATCAGGACTTTAATACAGTTTTCATCATTTTCGTGATTCACAACTTGCACAATCTTCGCGACAGTACCGTATTGATATAAGTTGTCGTGATCAATTTCTTCTGTAAGCGAATCTTTTTGCGCAACTACAAATACTAGATTGTCACTGTTACGAGCCACATCAACTGCATTGATCGATTTTTCACGACCGACAAATAGCGCAATTTGCATGTGTGGATACACCACCACATCACGTAGCGCCAAAAGTGGTAATACACTTGGAACCTGAGGCTCTAAGGTTTCTTGATTCATAATAATTTCAGACATGGGCACTCCTAATGAGTGACAACGGTGTTGCCATGTTTTTAATAGTGATGGGTAATTTAAAAATTACAAGGGCTATAGCGACTAAATTGTATAAAAAATGACTAATTATGTGATTTTAAAGTACTTATGTATTTGGAAATACATCATTTAACGCTTAAAACGTTGTAAAAGTGTAGGCGTAAGCAGGGCATCTAAAGGCTGATCCCAAGCTTCTCGAGTTAAAGGCTGTTGGATCAGCTGAAAGTCATGTACTAACCCCAGACGAAAAGGACGGTGCGCTGCTGTTGCCAGCGTACGATCATAATAGCCACCACCCATACCAATTCGGGTGCCATATTGATCACAGGCTAATAGTGGCATAACTAAAAGATCTAGTTTTGAGACATGCAGACCACGTGTAGCCATGGGTTCACGCATTCCCAACCGATGATGAGCAAAACGCTGGGAACGATACTGATTTTGACTAATTTCTACCCACATGAGCTGCTGATTCATATTGCAAATATTTGGGAGATAAACCCGTTTATGATGCTTAAAGCAGTATTCAATCAGCGACTGAGTCCGAACCTCACCGAAAGCATCCAGATAAACCCCCACAGATTTGCTTGCATGAAATTCTGGCAAAGTCCGAATCATATTCAGGATACGTTGTTGAGTCTGTTTCTGGGTAAATCGAGAGAGTTGACGGCGCTGTTTACGTAGCTGTTTGCGAAGTTCGGAAAGATTCATCGTCGTCATAAATATAGTCTTCAAGATTTTAGGGCATTAGATTAATAAAATGCCATAACTTAAATAGAGGGGAGTAACATAGCGAGTATTATAGGCATCTGTATGAATTTTTGATTGAATTTTAAAAATAATGAAACATTTATGATGAATTAATCGATCTATGTTTAGATCTAGTCAATTTTTTAAAAGACGAAAAAGGTAGAAGTATAGAGAAGTTAAACCAGGAAAAATGCAATAAATTTGAGATTTATAAGAGAAGATAAATGATGAAATATTTTGAGAAAAATAGAAGCACTCCGAGGATGCCGCTGCATGTCATTACCCTTGAACCCTAAAGTTCAAGGTGGACGAGACGCATACTTGCTGGGTTTCCCATACCGGATGGGCATACACTCTAAATATGCAGAACTCAATCCTAAGATTTAAATATCGGCTCAGGGGAATCTGACCCGCTGGCGAACATCTCAGAGTTAGACTAAGTATAAACGATAATGCTGATGTGGCAACTCTATGCTGTTCGTGAACTGTAAACAGTTTAGTCGAACGACCGAAGTTTATACAAAAAACTCGATTATTCAGTTAGTTCTTCAACTTCTTCCAAAATAGTTTGTAACAAACGTTCGCAGTGCGCATATTGTTGCAGGGATTTATTCATCGTCAATACTTCCTGCATCAGTTCCAGTGCCACCATAATGATCAGTTTACTTGGTTCCATACGAGGGGCTTTACGGCGAAATTCATCGTATTTTTCATTGAGTAATTGCGCTGCACGTTGTAGTTCATCCTGCTGATCTGCAGTGGAGGCCAGACGGAAACTATGACCCAATACCTTTAAGTCGATTGCGATTTGTTCATTCATGATGAAGCTTCCTCAGTCACTTCAGTAGGATGGGCCAATTGCTGAATTTCCTGTGCATTTTGATCTTGGGCTGTTCCCAAAATCGCCAGACGTTGAATAATGGCTTCAACTTTAGCTTTGGCATTTTCATTTTTTTGGGTAAGACGTTCAGATTCCTGATTCAGGCGCTGAATTTCTTGCTGTGCATGACGCTGTTCCAGCAATAACTTTTCTTTCAGCACCCGCAACTCATTGCGTTCAGCCAGAATTTCCTGAAAACGGTTCTTTAGATCAGTACAACTTTTTTCTAGACGGCTATAACGGTCTGCCAGTGCCGTAGCATCCTGGTTTAAATGCTGAAACTGGTTATGTGATTCTGTCAGTTGCTGATTGAGGTTCTGGATTTCTTGTTGTTTTTGCGCAATAAAGCTATTTTTTTGTTCAATTTGAGTTTCATGTTGCACGCTTGAAGCCTCTTGCTTCTCACGTAAACTGGTATTCTCACTTTCAAGTTGTGCAAGTCGCGTTTTTAAAACGCCAATATGCACTTGTAGACGCTGTAATTCTTCTAACATATCGAGGTCGCACAGTGTTGCAAACAAAGGTAATATATAAAGCAGTATAGAGATTGGATAAACGAATGCAAGACGATATTTCAGGTTGGTCAGAATGGTACCGCAATTTTTCTTCAATTGAAGAAATTTCTAGCCCAAGCGAACTGCATGGTTTGCTTACCGGAATTGTCTGTGTCACTCAGGCACCTTCAAGTGATGAATGGGTACAGATTTTAGAAACGCTAGATGTTCCTGAACTGAATCCTGAAGCATTAGAATTGTTAACGGGTGAGGCAGAAGACATATTTCATGCGCTGTCTGAAGATGAGCTGGATTATCTGCCATTACTACCAGATGATGAGCATAGCTTGGCTGAACGCGTTCAGGCTCTGGCCGACTGGTGTGCAGGTGTAGTGCTTGGTTTTGGTTTGGCTTCAGGTCATATTCGCAATGATGAAATGGAACTGATTGAACATTTACAAGATGTTGCAGCAGTCGAGTTTGAAGACTCCGATAACGATGCCGAGGGTGAAGAAAGTTATCAGGAGCTGTATGAGTTTGTTCGTCTGATTCCGGTAAGCCTTTCCGTCGGTCGTAAAAAAGTAGAGGTTGAAGAAACACCTTTATTGCAGAAATTCACGCAAAAAGCACCAGCTCCAGCTTCTGCAACTGAAGCGCAATCTGTAGTTGAAATTTTCTCGCCGAAACGTCCGAGTTAAGTTTAAGCGGTTCTAGACACAAATTAAAAACGGTTCTGAAAACCGGCATATTTTTTGCTGATCCTTCTAATGAAGATGATAGTAAATTAATCTGACCTGTTTTCAGGACCAAATTTTAAATAACAGTAGCAATTGATAAGAAGTAAGGTGTAATGAAGAAACTGACTCAAGCCGATTTTCAGGAACGTCGTGACATCCTCGCAGGGGAAATGGGATTACGTAGTATCGCGATTATTGCCACCAGCCCGGTAGCCCTGCGTAACCGCGATGCAGATTATAAATACCGCGCGGACAGCAGTTTCTTTTACCTGACCGGATTTGCTGAGCCTGAAGCAGTTGCAGTCATTGAAACTTTTGATACTGAAGAAGAAGGCTATACCTATAGTCTGTTCTGCCGTGAACGTGATCGTGAAATGGAAATCTGGAATGGCTACCGTGCCGGAGTGGATGGCGCCGTTGATGATTATGAAGCGGACGAAGCCTATGCGATTGATCTGCTGGATGAGGAAATTCTCACCAAGCTTCAGAACAAAGACAAACTTTTCTACCGGATTGGACACAATGCCGAATTTGATGCACGTGTAGCCAAATGGATCGCAACAGCCAGTGGTGAAAGCCGCCGCGGTACTTCTGCACCGTCACAGATCATGCAGCTGGATCGTATTGTCGATGAAATGCGTCTGCATAAAGATGAAAATGAAATTGAACTGATGCAGCTTGCATCGGATATTTCTGCAGAAGCCCATACACTGGCTATGCAGAAAGTTCGTCCAGGCATGATGGAATATGCTTTAGAAGCTGAACTGAATTATGTGTTTGGTAAAAATGGCTGTGTACCATCGTACAACAGTATTGTCGGTGGCGGTGAAAATGCCTGTATTCTGCATTATGTAGAGAATGACAAAGAACTGAAGGATGGTGATCTGGTTCTGATTGATGCTGCCTGTGAATATCAGTTTTATGCTTCGGACATTACCCGTACTTTTCCGGTGAATGGTAAATTTAGCCTAGAACAAAAAGCTTTATATAATGTCGTACTGGATGCACAGATTGCTGCGATCAATGCTGTTCAAATCGGGAATTCTTATAAAGAGCCGCATAATGTGGCGGTTCGCATTCTGGTTCAAGGTTTACTTGATCTGGGGATTATGCAGGGGGAGATTGACGAAATTATCCAGACTGAAAGTTTCCGCCAGTTCTATATACACGGTACTGGGCATTGGCTCGGTATGGATGTCCATGATGTAGGTACATATAAAGCCAACGGTGAATGGCGTGCATATGAAGAAGGTATGGTCGTGACCGTTGAGCCGGGTCTTTATATTGCGCCAGATGATGAAACTGTGGATGCTAAATGGCGTGGTATCGGAATTCGGATTGAAGATGATGTGGTTGCTACCAAAAATGGCCCACTAGTGCTAACTGCAAAAGTTGTGAAAACCGTGGAAGATATTGAAGCCTTAATGGCCAAAGCCCATGCTGCTTAAATAAAAGATATAAAAAAGCCGGTGATCTCACCGGCTTTTTTATATAGTAGAAAGTTAAAAATGTATTCATGAATGATAGTAATTTTTTAATTTATTGATATTAAAATGAATATTTATAAAATTTTAAGAAAAAATGGATTAATTTCTTAGGCAATAAGTTATCCAATAGCTAGATAGAACAAAGATACTATCGAAAAACATGCAAGACTTTTACTTACGTTAATCGCGACTTATTCAAATAAAATTAACTTTGTTAAAATTGAGAATTATAAGATGACAGGAATTCAACACAGCAATTGAGTTTTTAGCATCAAAGCAACATATTAATTCCGATTTCGTTCTCATACTTGACCTGTTCCTTAAATAAACTCAAAGAAGAGCAGGAGAAAAATGATGAGACTAAATACGCTTGACTGGATTGCTTATGCTTTAGCGATTATTGGTGGCATCAACTGGGGTCTGGTTGGTGCGTTTAACTTTGATTTAGTCGCTGCCATCTTTGGTGAAATGAGTGCACTATCTCGAATTATTTATGTATTGGTTGGTTTGTCTGCCTTGTATCTGATCTATACTGGTACAAAATTGGGTCGACGCGATGTACATCATGAGTCTCAAGCTCGAGTAGTACGTTAACTGACTAAAAGTTAATTGAAGTCATTGATATTTTTAATTAACTGATTTCTATAAAAGATTAGTTAATCTTAAAAATATAAAGGACATTTAACAGAAACGGAGCTCAGGCTCCGTTTTTATTATTTAAATTTTTGATAATGCCTAAAGAGATCAAAAAATATCTATAAGTTTTTTCTATCTACCGGATAAAAATATCTAAAGAAGTTAAATGGTTCTTTGCCTAATTTAATTAACCTTTTTTCTAAAACCAGATACGTAATAGAGCCTGCCAGGATAGATGAGGTAATAAGTATAGAACTAAATAGATAAGGGTTTAATATATTGAGTTTGTTTAAAACCATAGCAACTGGGCTTAAAGTAAAAGGATGAATCAAATATAAAGAGTAAGATGAATCTCCAAGGTGATTAAAAAATCTTAAAATTAGTGATTTGGTTTCTGTGATTAAGTCTTCTAAAGCTACGCACCCAACAAAAATGAAAAACATCGGGATCCCGATTTTTAATGATCTCAAGGTGATGAAATCAGGTAATTTATAAAAGTTTTGATAGGCTAATAGGGAAGCGCCGACAAGAATCATAAATAAAGACATTAATCGGGAAAGGTTAGTATTTCTTATAATGATAAATGCCAGAACGCCTAAAGCAAATTCAAGCAAAAGATTATGGGTTAAAAACATCAAAAATTCAGATTTTGGTTGGAGTATTAAACCTATAGCCACAACAACTGAAAAATATAGAATGATAAAAAGATATTTATATAAGTCTTTTAATAAAAAGATTAGGAAAAATGAAAAAATAAAATAATAATAAAATTCATAGCTTAAGGTCCATCCATTATTGATTAAAAATTTACTGCCATTCGGAATTAAGAAGAAGGATTCAAAAATTCCTGTTTCACCACCGGATGAATTTATAAGATTTGGAAAAATCAGAAATACGATTAAAGCAAAAAAACTGAGAACCCAATAAAGAGGAATGATTCTGATGAATCGGTTTCTCATGAAATTTAGAAAATTAACTTTTTTATTATATGTTGTATAACACATAATAAAGCCAGAGATTATGAAAAATAAATCAACGCCAGAACCGCCTATGTGATACCACTGAAGCGTATCAACATTGTATTGTTGTCCTTTAAAGGAGGTATGGCTTATAACTACCATTAAGGCAGCAATCCCCCTAAGAAATTGCACTGAATAAAGCATAGTTATTATTTTATTAAAGTATTTAATTTAAACTATCATACTCAATGTTTGTCTCACAAATATACCTAGTGAAAGACCGTGAATATTACTGATTATTTAATCTAAAATTATTACGGTTATTTTTATATAAAAGTAGCCTATTTTACGGGAATTCGATTGTTTGCTAGAGTATTTTAAATAAATGAAAATTGAATTTTTTATTAATTATTATTATTTATTAGTCCCTTTAAAATATGTTTCAAAATTTTAATAAAAAGTAAAAGTAATCAGCTTAATAAAAGAAATTTCAGAAACCATTTATGAATCAATTCAAAGACCACGTATACATTATCTTCTTCACACCAAAATTTGGGAATTTTCTATAAGTAGATGAAAGATATAGGTAATAGTGATTGCTAAGATTTCTGTTTAGAAACTTCAGTATCATCTTCAAATTTTTAATCATTAGATAATAAAGAACCCCGGCATCCTGCCGGGGTTCTTTGTATGGGTTAGCTTGGTATAACTCCTGTCGTACCTTACTGTCCTTGTGTTTATCTATTGTTATTCTTATGTGGAACTCCCTGTTCCTGATGTAATCATCATATGAAAATTCAATTAACTAAAATAGGGGTAAAGAACTTGAATAGCTGTAAGTCAAAGAGTACAAGGTTGATTATTAAATAGGCATGTTTTTTGTATCATTTAGAAATTAAAAACTATTACTCTTTAAAAATATTATAAGAAGAGAGCTAGAAGAATGTACATACTTAATAAGTTGCTTGAGCTCGACTTGGCTGTTGTTTCAAAATTGAACAGCGCGACTCATTTAATCCTTTCCTTTATCTTTGCTAGTGGATTTGTAGCAGTTGCACTACTGATCGAGAACAAATCGCTGATTTACATTTTTGCTGGCTTGCTGCTGTTCTGGCAAAGATATCTGGTGCTCAAATTACATGAGCATTTAGAAAGTAAAAAAACTGATACTTGATGGCCGATTTCAAATAGCAATATTTTGAGGCTTTTTAATATAGAAATATTTTGGAAATGTGTGTTGAAAGCAAGTGGCTGAATTTATATAAAAATTCATTTTATTTTTCAAGTTATTTTACTATTCGATAAATTATTTTGCATCTAATCATAGAAAATTTTTATAAAATCAGTTATATATATTTAACGGAAAAAATATTGAGTAATATATATAATCTAAAATATTGAGGTAGACAATGAGCGACGCAAGACTTTTATATGTCAGTAAGCTGTATGACTGCGCAGATCCAATGAATGATCTATTCAATATTCTTACAGAAGCGTTGAATTTCAATTCACGTAATGCGATTTTTGGGGCTCTGTATTATGGGAATGGTTACTTTGTTCAATGTCTGGAAGGAGATAGGAATAAGATCGAAGATCTGTTCTATAAAAAAATCCTGAAAGATCCTCGACATAAAAATTGTGAAGTTCTGTATTTTGAAGATGTGAATGATCGACTCTTCTCAGACTGGCATATGAAATATGCCAATATCCATCAGGATATTCTTGGATTCTTTGCCGAGCATAATCTAGATGAATTCAATCCTTATACCTTGAATGCCGAGACCATTCCTCAATTTGTTCAGATATTGGCAAGTTTGAATGACCATGCCTATACATTGAAAGCGAGTTAATCCTTACATCAACATGCGATATGAGCTAAAGCTATGTATCGTATGATTTTTTAGAATGAGATTTGCTTTAAATAATTGAAATAAAAAATATTTTATAAATTTAAAAATATAAATATTGTTAATTCAAAAAATTATATCCAGATTCCATCCTTATCATTTCATACCAAGCCAAGCTTTTAAACCTAACAATCAGTGCAAAATTCTTCTGCTTTTCATCAGGCAGACGACACTTCTGTATTTTGAAAAATTTAAGTAGGCCGTTGAGGTTAGCTATAAATTAACCACAAGCAGACTTCGCTTCGAAACCGCTACCTAATTTATTATAAAAAAGAAATTTTTTAGGCTAATATAAAATTCATCATGATTATAAGTATCTATGTATATAGATACGATATTAAAAGGATTACAGCATGCAACAAGAAGTCATCATTGTCGGTGGTGGTATGGTCGGCTTGAGTCTCGCGCTGATGTTGGCCAAAACCAATATTGCAGTCAAACTTTTGGAAGCGATCAAATATCCAGATTATGATGATGTAAACCTTGCACCCTATCATTCCAGCTTTGATGCACGTAATAGTGCCTTGTCACGTCGTAGTGTACAGATTTATCAGGAACTTGGGCTTTGGGATGCCTTGCAGGAACATGCAACGCCGATTCTTGAAGTGAATATCACTGAGCAGGGCAGTTTTGGTAAGGCGCGCTTAATTGCAGAACAGGAAAAAGTCGAAAGCTTTGGCCAGGTCATTGAAAATGCCTGGCTAGGTCGTGTGCTATTAACTCAAGTCAAAAAAGAACCACTCATTGAACTGATTGATGGGGTTCAGGTCAGCTCTCTGACTCAAAATGCTGAGTTTGCTTATCTTGAAGCACAACGTGGTGATGCTTTATTGAAACTCCAATCCAAACTGGTGATTGCTGCTGATGGGCGTGATTCTTTCTGTCGTAAAGCGCTGGGCATTGGGGCTTCAGAACATGATTATGATCAGGTCGCTATTGTCACTACCGTTCAAACTTCTAAACCACATAATCATGTTGGCTTTGAACGCTTTAGCCACCTAGGACCTTTAGCCTTATTACCACTTCCAGGTGAATATCGTCGTTCTGTGGTCTGGCCTGTGAAAAAAGGAACAGAAGGAGAATGGCTGGGTGAAGAAAATGATCAGCATTTCCTGAGTGCTTTACAAGAAACCTATGGCGATCGTGCCGGTAAATTCCAGAAAACAGGTAAGCGCTTCAGTTTCCCATTGTCCCAAGTATTAGCAGAAAAACAAGCTGTGGGCCGTGTGGTCCTGATGGGAAATGCTGCACATACGATTCATCCAGTAGCGGGTCAGGGTTTCAACCTGTGTATGCGAGATGCGCATGTACTGGTGCGTTACCTGAAAGAGCAGCAGTCACAAGGCGCGGACTTAGGTGATGCAGCAGTATTACAGGATTATGAAAAATCCCGTTTGAATGATCAGCAAAGAGTGATCAAGTTCTGTGATTCAGTCGTACGTGGTTTTAGTAATCAGAATCCATTCCTGAAACTGATCCGCAATACCGGACTGATTGCTTTTGATACCATTCCTGGTATCAAGCCATTGGTCGCTAACTATGCCATGGGGTTAAAAGCATGAGTCTGAATCCAAGTTCTGATGTATTAGATGTTGTCATTGTTGGTGGTGGACTAGTAGGTGGCTTGACCGCTTTATTACTTGCTCAAGGTGGTGTGCAAGCGACTGTTCTGGATGCTGCGCCTATTCTGGATGCAGACAAAACTTTAAGCGTAGCCAATCCGCGGGTTTTGGCGCTAAGTCAGGCGACCATTCATTTATTAAAAACCGTAGGTGTGTGGGAAAAACTTGCACGCCAGCAGCCATATACTGGAATGCAGGTATGGAATAAAAATGGCTATGGTGAAATCAACTTTGGTCATTCTTCAGAAAGAACACCTTCTGTAGAGCAGGCGCTAGGCTCGATGGTAGAACCGAGTATCCTGAATCTGGCCATTCAGCAAAAGATGCTTGAAGATGTACAAGATTACCGCACACAGGTCAAAGTTAGTGGGGTTGAACGTGGTGTAAATGTCTGGATCATTCATCTGGCAGATGGCACCCAGCTCAAAACCAAGTTGGTCATTGGCGCAGATGGCGCGAACTCCTTTGTGCGCGAGCAAGCCTTTATCGATATTGATGTGCTGGATTACAAACAGGCTGGAATCAGCTGTGCGATTAGAACAGTCCAGCCACATCAACATGTGGCTCGTCAGATTTTTCTGGAAACCGGTCCTTTGGCTTATCTGCCAATGGCAAGTCTTAAGCAAGAAGAACACGGTCATTGGCAATCCATAGTCTGGACATTACCTGATGATTATGCTGATGAGTATGCAGTGCTATCAGATGCTGAATTCACTCAACTATTGACCCGTGAAAGCTATCATATGCTGGGTGAAGTGCTGGAAGCGACACCGCGAGCGAAATTCCCACTCAAAGCTCGTGCTGCACAGCAGTATGTACAGGATGGTTTAGCATTAATTGGTGACGCTGCGCATGTGATTCATCCGCTCGCTGGACAAGGTGTCAATATCGGCTGTCTGGATGCTGCTGTACTCTGTGACGTGTTGCTGCATGACAAAGCGCGTGGGGTATGGGCTCATGAACAGACCTTGAAACGTTATGAGCATCGCCGTAAAGGTCAGAATGATGCCATGATGCATAGCATGTCGGCGATTGGCTGGATGGAAACTACAGAGCTTTTCCCAGTGGTGTGGGCACGTAATTTCGGGCTGAAACAGGTAGAGCAACAGGCAGTGCTGAAAGATGCATTTATGGCTCAGGCGAATGGTTTAAGTTTACTCAAAGATACACGTTACTCAGCCTAGTGGTCGAATGTAAATTTTTTAAACAAACATCTATAAAGAGTAACCATTTTGTTTAAAAAAGATACGATTTTTTGAAAATTAGGGCTAGGCGAAGACTAAAGAGATTGCTAAATTTCAGTTAATTTAAAGCTTGGTTCAATAGATAAAAGCGAAGCCATTTGTGGGGAGAGCAAAATGACAGACGTAAATGATTATGATGATGTAGAAGATCCTGTAATCGACGACGATGAAGCAAAAGCAGCAGAAAAAGGCGCTGCAAGTAGCGAAGAAGTTGTGAATGATACAGACGTATTGGAAGCTGAAACTTTGACTGTAACTGCTAAGCAGAAAAAACGTCAGGCACTGGAAGATGAAATTGCAGCTTTTCTGGCAAGTGGTGGCCGTATTACTGAAGTTCCAGCTGATGAATCCGTTGCAAGAGAATAATTGCACTTAGTATTAGCAAATAAAAAAACACCACATTGATTGTGGTGTTTTTATCAGTAAAAAAAAATTAATCGTTGGCAGAAGTCAGTTCCAGAGCACGTTGATAAGCAATTTTTTTCTTGATCCCGGTCAAATCTGCAGCCAGTTGTGAAGCTGCTTTGACAGACAGGTCCTGTAATAAACGTAGTAACAGCTTGTCTAGTTTTTCCTGATCCAGATCTTTCTCTTCGATAGAACCACCAATCACCAGTACAATTTCACCTTTTTGCTGGTTATGGTCATTGGCAACAAATTCGACCAGTTCACCCAGTGTCATTTTCTTGATGGTTTCAAAGGTCTTGGTAATTTCACGGGCAAAACCTACAGGACGTTCTGCACCGAATACCGCTGCCAGATCTTTAACACATTCCAGAATGCGGTGCGGTGCTTCATAGAAAATTAAGGTCTGGGTTTCATCTTTCAGTTTTTCCAGAGTCAAGAGCCGCTGGCTTTGTTTAGACGGCAAAAAACCTTCAAAGCTGAAACGGTCACTCGGTAAACCTACTGCGCTTAATGCGGCAATTGCAGCACATGCACCCGGCACAGGAACCACACGAATATTATGTTCTTGCGCAGCACGGACAAACTTGAATCCTGGATCGCTAATCAGTGGTGTACCTGCATCACTGATTAATGCCATATCTTCACCATTGAGCAGGCGTTGAATCAGCTGATCAATCTTGTTGCTTTCATTATGTTCATGACAGGCTGTCAAAGGTGTTTGAATATTAAAATGTTTAAGTAATTGTGCAGAAGTTCGTGTATCCTCAGCTGCAATAAGACTCACCGATTTCAATACATTAATTGCACGATAACTAATATCATCTAAGTGCCCGATTGGAGTCGCAACAACAAATAACTGAGCACTCATAGGTTTCTCCATGTGGAATAAGTCGAATAATAAAAAATGGAAGATTCAAAATAAAATTTTGGGCTTGGGGTTACTGGTCTGCGTCAGCAGCGTACAAGCGGAAGTGCTGATTATTCTACCTGAAACCGGCCCCTTGGCGCGAGCTGCTTCGAGTATCAAGCAAGGATTTCTCAGTGCATATACGGCGTCCGGACAGAAAGTACCATTGAAATGGGTCAATTCAGACCAGAAAAAAATCTCTCAGTTACTCAAACAGCATGTCAGTAAAAAGACGCAAATGGTGATCGGTCCTCTGGGACGTCAGGATGTAGAGCAGCTGGTGCAGACTAAACCCAAGATTCGTACACTGAGTTTGAATGAAACTAGCCTAACGGCCCCAAATATCTGGCAATTTAGCCTGTCGAAAAAAGAAGATGCAGCTGCCTTACAGAAGCAGATTGCGCTAGATGGGATTCAGCAACTGTTTGTGCTGCGTCAACCGGGCAGTGAGTCAGAACATGAACTCTTGCTAATGTCACTACTTAGCCAGAGTGAGCTGCAACTGGAAATGATCCAGAAGCCGCCATTTTTTCTGAAGAGCAAGCAGGGGATCCTATTGCTCGGCAATGCGGACTGGCTGGCATCCTTACAGGGTTTAGGACATAAACGGATTTACACAGTCGCGAATGCAATTAATGAACAGCATGCTCCGCCACGAGGCATCAAGTTCTGCGATGTGCCGGTACTTTATTTTGCTAACTGGCCTGATGTGATGCAGGCTTATCAACAGGCACCGGTGAATATGTCCTATCAGCGTTTGATTGCTTTTGGTGGCGATGCCTGGCAAATCACCCAGTATTATTTAAATAATAAAAAAATACGCAATATTGAATTCCAGGGTCGTACTGGAATGATTCGGGTATCGGATCAAGGCATACAACGTACGCCGTCCTGTTTTCAGCAGAGTGCCAAAGGTCTTAAGGCACTATAAGGGTCAACGATGCAGAAACAATTAGGTGCATGGGCAGAACAACAAGCTGCCCAACTAATGCAGCAACAAGACTTTCAGCTCATTGCCAGAAACTGGCATAGTCGCTATGGTGAACTTGATCTGGTCATGCAGCGTGAGCAGGAACTGGTCTTTGTCGAGGTAAAAGCACGGGCTAAAACAGCTTATGCATTGGCTTTTGAATCGGTTTCCTCTGCCAAGCAACGAAAAGTCCTACAAACGGCTGTATGTTTTATTCAAAAAAATCCACAGTTTGCACATTATTACTATCGTTTTGATGTGATTTGTTTTGATTTTAATCGGTATTTTGCAAAAACCATACAGCATGATTTTTCTCAATACCCTTATGATCTGCACTGGTTTGAAAATGCTTTTACTTTTGATCAAGAGTTTATTAATCTTTGAATAAAATAAGATCTGATGCGGTAGATAAAATTTGCAGCATCATGGGAAAGTTCAAGTATGATGAAGAACATCTGGCCTTGAAAAAACAGATTATTATATTGAAATAAGACTGATTAAAATTAAGGAGTCTTGCTGAGTGGTTAAGCGTATTGCAATAACAATGCTGTGTGTCGCAAGTTTATCGGGTTGTGCCAGCTTTATTTCTAGCGGTACTGGTACGGCTCCTGTAGGTACCGAAAATGGAGCTCGGACGCTAGGACAGGTATTTATCGATTCTTCTATTGTACGTACTGCAAAAATTAATCTTTATAAACTGGATTCACGTTTTAAACAGTCAAGGGTCAATATTGAAAGCTTCCATGGTAATGTCCTGTTGACCGGGCAGGTACCGGATGCGCATCTCAAGCAATTGGCAGAAGATAATGTCAAATCCATGAGTGACGTCAAAGCGGTGCACAATTTTATTACTGTGGGTAACCAGAGCAGCTACACTACGATCATGCAGGATACCGCCGTGACGGCGAATACCCGTGGCCTGATTATGAAAGCACCAGTAGTATCTGACAGCAAAGTGCATGTGCATACTGAAGATGGCGTGCTGTATGTGATGGGACGTCTGAATAGTGCAGAAATCGATGACCTGAATCAGGTGCTGCAACAAGTGGGGAATATCACGAAAATTGTCACGCTCATCGACAATGTGGATCAGCGCTCTGGTTATAATACTAACCAGAATTTTGCAGCGCCTGCATCTTATGCACAGTCGGGTGTTGAACAGACTCCAGTCGCCATTGATCCTGATACAGTTGAACCGACTGATGTTCCATAAGGTCGGTCAATTTAAAACGCAGCTGTCAGATCAGATCCTTGAAGTCCAACAACGTTATAAAGATTTCCGAATCTATGATTTTGGCAGTTATGCGCTGAACCGGTTAACCCCCAAACAGGGTTATAGTGTTGAAACCCAGTTAGCCTATGGCTTAAAAGCTCGTCAACGTTTTGATCTGTTTTTAAGTCATCAGCCTTTAGCGCATCGCCCCCTGATTATCTTTGTCCATGGGGGTGCCTGGCTACACGGTGATAAAAATGATTACCATTTCATTGGCGAGGCCTTTGCCAAAGAGGGCTATGATGTGGTGGTGATGAACTATCACCTAGCGCCTGAACACATTTTTCCGATCTATATTAATGACCTGCATCTCTTGCTAAATCATTTGCAGCAGCATGCCGATCAGTTAAATGTTTCTACGGAAAATCTGGTCTTGATGGGACATTCAGCGGGGGCATTTAATGTCATGTCAGCCCTGTATCATCCACAAAAGGCTATGATTGAGCAGGAACAGATCCGCGCCATTATTGGACTGGCAGGTCCTTATCATTTTGACTATAAAGATGATCCAATCTGTGCGGAGGCTTTTGACCAGTCGATTCCGTATCAGCAGGTGATGCCATATTATTTCGTGGAAAAGACCTCCACCAAACATTATCTGTTCATGGCAGAGCGGGACAATATTGTCGGTCATTTCAACAGTCAGGATCTGGACCGGGTATTAAAAGACCATGGCAATCATAGCGAGCTGATTACCATTCCGAAATTGGGCCATATTACGATGATCGGTTCATTGTCCAGTTTGTTTAGCCGGTTCTTTGAAACCAAGCCGCGTGTGATGTGGGCGCTAGAAGATGCTTTTAAATGAAGATCTGTGATCATGGTAATTCCCACAAAAAAGCCCGGTATAAAAACCGGGCTTTTTAAATTGAAAACTTTAGAGCCATTCACGGGTATCATCTGCGACTGGTGTGCCTTGAGTCACATGCATGATCATGGCATGAGCTATACTGCCTTTAAACGGAATTTCAGGCAGCTGATCAAATTTGAAGAATTTCGCGTCGCTAATTTCTTCTTCCTGTAATTGCAACTCACCATCTGCATATTCTGCTTTGAAGGCAATCATCAGGTTACTCGGGAAAGGCCACGGCTGACTGGCCAGATACTGGATATTTTTCACTTTTAAGCCGACTTCTTCCAGCGTCTCGCGGCGTACCGCTTCTTCTAGCGTTTCCCCAACTTCGACAAATCCGGCAATCAGGCCATACATCTGGCTTTTGGTATTGCGTGCATTTTTGGCCAGCAGAATTTCATCCTCACCACGGGTAATCACAGTAATCACACAAGGTTGCACCCGTGGATACTGACGATAATGGCAGGCTGGGCAAACCATGGCATATTCAACAGCATGGGCTTCAGTCGGGGTGCCACAGTGGCTACAGAATTTGTGATTCCGGCGCCATTCCAATAGTTGCACAGCACGACTGGCCTGTTCAAATTGCTGAACATTCCAAAACTGTAATAATTGACGGATTGGAACCAGTTGCAAGCCTTCAGGAATTGGCTCATCTGGAAGAAGATCACGGGCAACCACCTGATCACCCGGATTCAGCAGCAAATCACTTGCCAGAGCTTCAACTTGAGGCAGTTGAAAGTGTTGGTCGACCAGCAACTGTTGCTGCTGGAAAATATAAGCAAGTGATAATTTTTTAGACATTAGGCAACGATTTTCAGTTTCTCACTACTGTCTAATGCTACCTTAAACATGGACTGTAATACAGGCTGTTTATTCTTTAAGTTATCGATCATCATGTCGGCACTAGCCAATGCATCCAGCGCATGATGAATTTCTACTGGTGTTAATGCAAGCGACTGTTCAATACGATTTTTGATGAACAGGGCAGTCGTATTGAATGCAGCTTTCACATGTTCAGCATTCAGGAACAGCATGGCACCGCCAATTTCACAGAACTGGATGGGTACAGGTTCAAGTTTGGCCAGGTCCTGATCTTGCAGATAATCAGTCAGAATCTGGCTAGACAATTCAATTAATGCCTTGGTTTCATTTAACAAAGCGTTGTGTGCTTCGTCCAGACGATCCAATGAGATATTCATGTTATTCACACGTAGCTGCAAGCGGCTCGAAGTATGATGGCGCTCCAATACACCAATCGAGTTCATCGCGGATAGAATCACATTCATCAACTGCTGGGCAAAAGACTCATCTTTCAGAATATCTACCTGGCTGAGTGAAGCTGCCTGACGGTTTAAATCATGATAGGCTTCGTTCAGGTTCAGAACCTTGAAGATATTGGCCAGGCTATTCAGCTGAGTCTGAAGTTCCTGAATTTTTTCAGGTGTCATGTGCTGATAGTTGTATTCGATATCATTGCGGATCTGGGTCATTTCCGCAGTCACCAGTTCGCTAATGGTATGCATGGTTTCGAAGTCCGGACCATACAGATGACGGCTGAACACCTGAAGCTGCATATCTGTCAGTAGATCATCACCAATATTCAGCTGGCTACGGATTTGCTGTGCAGTTGCATCTTCCTGACTGATACATAAGCTTAATACATTTGCCAGATCAGATAGAGAAGCTTTGAAGCTGTCGGCTGAACTAAAGTACTGCGACATGTTGCGTTCAATACTGATTAAAGTACGTAAACGTGGTTCATTAATGAGCAGGTGATCAATATTATCAAAAGCAACATGCACCAGATGCCAGTATTGCTTGCTAGAATGACTTGCTGAAAGGCCTGCCAGATAAGTACCGACCAGTTTAATCGCTTGTAGGTCCATCTCGCTTTCTTCCTGTTTTAGCAGTTTGTTAAGAGACAGCTTGTACAGGCGTTGCACATATTTGGATTTTTCCAGACCTGGTACTTGGGGTAACTGGAAGTCTGGGGTAATCAGGTCAAGCAAAGGTTCAATATGCTGACCTTCAGTGGTTAATGGTTTACCAAGCGCAAGTTCCAGACGGTTCAGGGTATCGAGCAGGAACTGCGGAATTTTCACTTCACGTAAGCAGATAAATTCGATATAGCGTTTTAGCATGGTGGTGCCTTCACTCAATGCGATCACATCCTGAGTGTTGACCTGCGCCGGATTCCCCATAATCTTGCGCATCAGTTCTGCTGAATATTGTGCAATTTGTGCCAGATTCGGCATATCAATCAGTGCCAGTACCTGTGCACATTGTTCGAACTGATTTAATGCATCGTCAATGCCAAAAGGTAAAGTTTGATCTTCTACCAAGGTGCTTACTGCTGATTCGACTAACTTGATCGAGTTATCAACCTCATTTTTTATTATCAGTAAAGCTGTTGGATCAAAATGTATAGAGGTTTGGTAAGACATGGATCTGCACCTTTCCTTGAGTATTATCTATATATGAGCCCCGCTTTATCGGACGGGGCCTCTTTGGAATTACTATAACTGAAGAACTGTATTTTAAAAGCGAAATTACTGCTTGAAATTTAGATTTTATTTTGCAAAAAGGCAAGGCGTTCCATGCTTTTCTTCAAATTGTTTGATCCATTTCTCATGTTCGGCAAGTTCTTCATCTGATGGAAGAATCACAGGCAATTCAATTTCAATTTTTACACTGCCTGAACTGCCGCCTTGTTCTTCGGTATGTGACAGGGCATCCATATCAAAAGAGACCTGTCCACCGGTCATGGCCAGATAAACATCGGACAGAATTTCCGCATCGAGCAAGGCACCGTGGAAGGTACGGTCACGCTGTGGAATTTCATAACGACGGACGAGGGCGTCCAGAGAGTTTTTCTGTCCCGGATGCTTGGACTTGGCCATTGCCAGGGTATCGGTCACTTCACAAACTTCAGAAAGCGCGACAAAACCTGCGCGCTTGAATTCCATATCCAGGAAGTTCATATCGAAGGTCGCGTTATGCGCAATAATTTCGGCACCTTGCAGATAGTCAAACAGTACCTGTGAGATTTCTTCAAACAGCGGCTTGTCTTGCAGGAACTCGTCGGTGATACCGTGGACATTCACCGAATCGCCAACCGGTTTTTTCGGATTGATATAAATATGGATTGAGCTGCCGGTCAGTTTCCGGTTAATCATTTCGATCGCACCCACCTCAATGATCCGGTCACCATCCTGATAATAGAAACCGGTGGTTTCCGTATCCAGAATCAATTGACGGGGGCCATGCAGCTCTAAGGTCGGCGGTGTAATCACAATTTGCGGATGTAGTTCGGTTGAATCTGAAGTGACTGAAGCAGACTCATCGGTATTTTCAGTTGTTTCTAAATTTTCAGTCTGTTCCATTTCTTCTTCGGCCATTTCCATGCTCTCTTCGAGTTCTTCTTCACTATCGACAAGATCCAGCCCGAAAGGGTCGTCTAGAAGCCAGTCAGGTTCAGATTTTTTTTTATTTTCAGTGATTGCAGTAACTGATTTGGATTTTTTTAAGGTTTCATCTGCACCCTGATTGGCCAGTTGGTCGGCCATTTCATTGCCAGGATGTCCGGCATGGCCTTTTACCCAGTGCCATTCAATATCCCGACCTTGGCAGGTGGCATCCAGTTTTTGCCATAGATCCGGATTTTTAACGTCTTTCCAATTCTTCCTTTTCCAGCCATGAATCCATTCGGTAATACCTTGTTTGACATAATTGGAATCAGTATAAATGATCAGCTTGGCATCTTTCGGACAGAACTGGATGCCTTCGATCGCCGCGGTCAGCTCCATGCGATTATTGGTGGTATGATCTTCGCCACCGCAAATTTTGTGTTCCTGCTGTTCGGTAATTATGTACGCCCCCCAACCGCCTAAACCCGGGTTGCCGCGACAGGCGCCATCAACATATAGCGTGATAGTGTGAGACATAAATTAAAATCCGATCAAAAAAGAACTTGCTGAAGCGGATATTGTATAACGCAAATACGCTTGATGCGTCTAGATACACCAGTTTTTTTAATTTCTTGTAACATTTAACGTGAAATCGGGGTAAATTAATGCCTTGTGTCCACGACATGCTTCACTACAATGGCATATCTAAAAAATAAATTTATATACGAATTGTTTGGATTTCTTTATGTATAAACCAACTGCAATTTTGTGGCAGCCTGCATTACCAACATTTTTAAAATTTTCTGTACTTGGAACGGCACTCGCTTCCTTGGGACTGACGGGCTGTTCTTCTACACAAAGTGCGACCCAAAAAGCGTCAAGCAAGCAGGTTGGCTCACAATATCTAGATGCAAGCAGTTTGGATGGGCTGGAAGATTTACTTTCTGCAACGGATATGCGTGCGGTTGAAGGTGATCGCTTACTGATTTTGAAGCATGGTGATATCTGGAAACGGATGACCGTGGGTTTCAAGATGGATCTGAATACCTGGAATCCGCGTATTGATGCACAGCGTGGCTGGTTTATTTCCCGTCAGCCGTATCTGGACCGCCTGAGTGCCCGTGCATCGCGTTATCTCTATTATACGGTGAAAGAAGCAGAGCGCCGTGGCATGCCTACGGAACTGGCTTTATTGCCGATTATTGAAAGTTCTTATGACCCGGCGGCGACCAGTAGTGCAGCAGCAGCAGGTTTATGGCAGTTCATTCCAAGTACCGGGCGTATTTATGGCTTGAAACAGACATCCCTCTACGATGGCCGTCGTGATGTGGTGGAATCAACCCGTGCGGCTTATGAGTTTCTAGGCAGTTTATATAACCAGTTTGGTTCCTGGGAATTGGCTTTGGCCTCTTATAATGCCGGTCCAGGCCGTATCCAGCAGGCGATTAACCGTAATAAGGCCGCAGGCTTGCCTACCGATTACTGGTCCTTGAAACTGCCTCAGGAAACCATGAACTATGTGCCGCGTTTCCTGGCAGTTGCGCAGATTGTGAAAAATCCGGGTACTTATGGCGTGAGTTTGCCACCAATTGCCAACCGTCCTCACTTTCGTGAAGTGACTGTCGGTGCAGCCAATTTAAATGAGATTGCAGCCATTACCGGTTTAAGCCGTGCTGAACTGTATCAGCTTAACCCGGGGCATCGTGGTGATCGTATTGATCCGGAAAGTCCGCGCCGTATTTTGATTCCGGCTGACTTAAGTCCATCGATTGATGGAAAACTGAAAAAACTGCAGTCTAGTTCAAGCGGCTTATGGGCAGGTACTGTCAGTAACTCGCCTAAAACGACCACTACAGTAACTCCAAATCCAACTGTAGCACCAGCATCAACCAGTACCACCATCGTACCTGCCAAGCAGACTCCACCGGTGCTTGCCACTACGACTGCTAAGACAGCAACAGCAACTAAAGCTCCAACTGCGACCACAACACCTAAACCAGCCACGACTGCACCAGCAGCAGTGTCAACCACCACGACACCTAATCTAACTGCACAAACCACCAAACGGGTCAGCACACCACGTGGTTCCGAAGCACTTGCTGAATTTGCTGCAAAAAGTGAATTGCCTATTCCAAGTGCGCCACGTATTCCAGTTGCTGTGACGCCAGTTGCTTCGGTGAAGCCTATCCAGGTCGAGCCACCAATTACCGCAGCTGAACGTCAGCAAATCCAGAAAGTGGTGTCAGCAGAAGAAATTAATAAAACCGTGGATGAGCTTTTACAACCTGTAGCGACTGCGGCTGAACAGGCACAGGTCATTGAAGAGCTGAAAGCACTGGCACCTGCAGGTACAGAAATTGTTGACCCTTATGATGGCAAGATTAAACTGACTGCAATTCAGACCAGTCAGTCTATTGCCGAGCAGCAAGGTAAAGAGCTGACCAAAGGATTCTCATATCCGAAAGAAGTCGCTGTAAATACCAGTGCAGATTCAGTTGAAGCCCGACTCAATCAGGGCAAAAACTATGTCAAGACTGATTCAGAAGTCGTGGTTGTGGCACCGAAAGGTAAGCGCAGTACCTATAAGGTTTTACCGGGCGATAATCTGGCATTGATTGCAGCCAAAAATGGCGTGAACTGGCGTGATGTCGCGAAATGGAACCAGATTGATCCAAACTCTACGCTATATGTGGGTACGACAATTTATCTCTATGATGCCAAGCCCGTACAGGAAGCACCGAAAGCCAAAGAGAAACCGGAAAGCTATGTGGTTCAGGCCAATGATTCATTGACCAGTGTTGCCAGTCAGTTCGGCCTGAGCGTCAAACAGTTGGCTGATTATAATGATCTGAGTACGACCAGTGGTTTATTTGTGGGGCAAAAGCTTTCCTTAAAAGAAAGTGCCAGCAAAGCGAAAGCTGAAGACAGTAAAAAAGCCGAAACTGCCAAAGTTCAGACCAAGTCCTATATTGTTAAACGTGGTGAATACCTGAAACTGATTGCAGATCGCTATGTATTGTCGAATGCTGAACTTGCCGCACTAACTCCGGGTTTAACCGCGGGTAGCAGTTTGATGGTCGGACAGAAGATTAATGTTCCTCTCAATGAAGTTGAAGAACTGACTGCGAGCAGCAAAAAAACCGAAAAAATCGAACAGAAGTTTGAGAACGTTAAGGTTGATCATACGCCAACAGAAAGCTATCAGGTCAAACGTGGTGAAACCCTGTACAGCATTGCTAATCAAAGTAAATTGACGGTATCTGAACTGGCAGCGTTAAATGGCCTGTCTGCAAACAGTGGCTTACGCATCGGTCAAACCATCAAGATTCCGGCCGGTAGTCAGGTTCCTGACAGCTATACGGTTCAATCGGGTGATACGCTGACCGGGATTGCAGCAAAATATAATCTGTCGATGGATCAGATTGCCAACCTGAACAATATTTCCCGTAGTGCCAATCTGCGGGTGGGTCAGCATCTGAAATTATCTGGCAGCCCTGAACCTGTGCAGGAAGTGATCACCGAGACTCAGGAAAAAAATGTCAAATCAGATACTCACATCGTGAAATCTGGTGAAACCTTAAGCTCGATTGCCCGGCAATATCATCTGCAATTACGTTATCTGGCAGACCTGAACGGCCTAAGCACCACTAGCAATGTGCGGGTTGGACAGCGTTTAAAAATTAATGAAGATATTCAGATCGCCAAAAAAGAGCCAGCATTGAAAGTCGCAACAAAATCTGCATCTTCTAAGGCGACAGAATCCTATACGGTAAAATCCGGGGAATCTCTGATTGCGATTGCCAATCGTGTAGGAGTACCTGTTACTGATCTGGCGAGCCTGAACAATCTTAGTCCACGTGCAGGTTTACGTGTGGGCCAAACGCTTCAGCTTCCGAAGCTGGTCACTGAATACAAGGTGAAGCGTGGCGATACCTTGATCGGTCTGGCATCCCGTTATGGTATGGCAACCAATGAGCTGGCAGAAATGAATGAGCTGAAACCCAATACTCAATTGCGTATTGGTGATGTGATTAAGGTTCCAAACTAATTTCTGGATCGTGAAATTGTTTAATCCCGTCCATGTCTTATGGATTCTTGCTGCCCCCTGGATCATCAGTTCTAGCGGGGCAGCAGTCATTACGACACCTTATATTGCACTGCATAGTGCGCCCAAATATGCACAGGCTAAATCTCTGCCTTATGCCAATCCGCAAGCGCCCAAAGGCGGCATTCTTATTCAGGCAGCCGATGGCAGTTTTAATAATCTGAACAGCATGAATGGTAAGGGCAATGTCACTGAAGGGATTAACTATATTTTTGACAGCCTTATGTCGAAATCCCTGGATGAACCCGGTGTCTATTATCCCTTGTTGGCTGAGAAAGTCAGTTTCGATCCAAAGCAGACTGCTTATATTATTTTCCATTTAAATCCTGAAGCCAGATTCAGTAATGGTCAGCCAGTGACGGCTAAGGATGTGAAATATAGTTTTGATCTGTACCAGACCCAGTCTAATTTCGGCTTGCAGATGTATCTGGCAGATATTAAAAAAACCGAAGTTCTGTCACCTTCAAAAGTTAAGATGAGTTTTAAATCTCGCCATAATCCGGAAATGGCCATGATTGTGACGCAAATGCCGATTTATTCCCAGCAGGAATGGCAAAAGCGTAATTTCAAGGATATTAACCTGAAACCGATCTTGGGTTCTGGGCCTTATGTGATTGAACGTATTGATGCAGGACGCAGTATTTCCTATAAACGTAATCCGCATTACTGGGGTAAAGATCTGCTGGTCAATCGTGGGCGTTATAATTTTGATCGCATACAGTATCGTTATTACCGTAGTCCGGAAATCAAGTTTGAAGCTTTTAAGTCGGGCCAGTTCACACTGCATGAAGAAAAACAGGTTAACCGCTGGGTAAGTGATTATCGCTTTCCTGCGGTACAGCAAGGCCAGATCAAAACCTATCGTTTTCACCATCACAATCCGATTCCAACCCAAAGCCTGATTTTTAATATGCGGCGTCAGCCCTTTGCCGATATCCACTTCCGGCAAGCTTTAACTCTGGCCTATGATTTTGAATGGCTAAATAAAGCCTTGTTTCATGGGGAATATCAGCGTCTGAACAGTTTTTTTAGTAACAGTGAACTGGCATCTACAGGCAAGCCGAGTGCCCAAGAGCTGAAAATATTACGGCCAAATTTATCTAAATTGCATCCGGTGCAACGTCAGACGGTATTACAGGATTGGCATTATCCGCAATCAGATGCCTCCGGGTTTAACCGCAAAAATTTATTACAGGCGCGACAAATTTTATTGAATGCCGGTTACCGTTATCAGCAGGGAAACCTGGTGACTGCTCAAGGTAAACCTGTACAGATCGAATTTCTACTGCACCAAGCTGAACAGCAGCGTCATCTAATGCCTTATCTACGCCATTTAAAACGTCTGGGGATTCAGGCGCATATTCGGATGGTGGAAACGGCTCAGTACTATGAGCGACTAAGAAATTATCAGTTTGATATAATTGTAGATACCATGCCGCAATCGCTGACACCAGGGCAGGAACAGAAACAGTTTTGGGGCAGTCAGGCGGCACGTCAGCCTGGCAATTATAATTATGCCGGTATTCAAAATCCGGTGATTGATCGGGTGATTGATCAGGTAGTTCAGGCACAAAGCCGGGAGCAGCTGATTTATAGTACCCGAGCTTTAGATCGTTTGTTACGGGCTGGTTATTATCATATTCCGACCTATGGTACGGGCGAATACTGGTATGCTTACTGGAACATGTATCAGCGGCCCAACATCAAGCCCAAGCTTTCAGCGGGTATTGATTACTGGTGGGTGGATACAGCTAAAGCCAGACAAGTGGCACCGTACTTAAAATATCGCTAGGTTTTCAGCTTCGGGGAGTGCCATGAGCACTTATATCGTCAAACGTTTGCTTCTTATGATTCCGACATTATTGATGGTTCTACTGATCAATTTTGTAGTGATTCAGCTTGCACCGGGTGGTCCAGTGGAACAGGCCATCTATCAGGCACAGCATGCGAATAATTTGGCGATCGGTGGCTTGCAGTATCAGGGACAGCAAGGCCTGACGCCCGAAATGCTGGAGCAGATCAAGATTCAGTATGGATTTGATCAACCGGTTCATCTACGGTTCTGGGAGATGTTGAAAAGCTATTCCCAGTTCGATTTAGGCCAGAGTTTTTTTAAAGGTCAAGCTGTGACTGAACTGATCTGGGAAAAACTGCCAGTTTCACTGTCTCTAGGTTTCTGGAGTACCTTGCTGATCTATCTGGTCTCTATTCCTCTTGGCATCCAGAAGGCCAAAAAGCATGGCAGCCTGTTTGATCAAACGACATCTTTGCTGCTAGCTGTGGGCTATGCCATTCCAGCCTTTATCTTTGCCATTTTGCTGATTGTATTTTTTGCAGGTGGTTCCTATCTGCAATGGTTTCCTTTACAAGGGTTAAGCTCGGAAAATTTTNNACTTATCTGGTGAAATTTTCCTTTATGGAAGAGCTCAGTAAACAATATGTGCTGGCAGCAAGAGCGAAGGGACTACAGGACATAGCAGTGCTCTACCGGCATGTACTGCGCAATGCTGTGCTGGTGTTGATCGCTGGATTGCCAGAAGCTTTGCTCGGTATTTTATTTGTCGGGAACCTGTTTATTGAAATCATCTTCAATCTGGATGGTTTGGGCATGCTGGGATTTGAGGCGATTCTGCAGCGGGATTATCCGGTCATTTTTGGAACCTTGTTTATTTTTACCTTATTGGGCTTGGTGCTGCGTTTGATCAGTGATGTGCTGTATCGGGTGATTGATCCCCGAATCCATTTTGATTCACGAGGGTCAAAATAATGTCACCAATGCTACGCGCCAGTCTGCAACGTTTTAAAAATAATAAAACCGGATTTGCCTGCTTCATTGCCTTTATCATTATTTTTATCTTGTCACTTGGTGCTGAGCTGATCGCTAACGATAAGCCCTTACTGATCAAGTATGAGGATTCTTATTATCTGCCAGTAATAAAGTCATATCCTGAAACGACTTTTGGTGGTGTCTTTGAAACTGAAGCCGAGTATCAGGATCCTGCGGTACAGCAGCTGATTAATGCCAAAGGCTGGGCAATCTGGCCAGTGATCCGTTTTGCATATGACACACCCAATTTGACACTCGATATTCCAGTGCCTTCAGCACCAAGCCAACAAAATTGGCTGGGGACCGATGATCAAGGACGTGATGTGCTAGCACGGATTTTATATGGTCTGCGTATTTCCTTGCTGTTTGGCTTTGCACTGACTTTGCTGTCGGCAGGATTAGGTGTGCTGGTCGGTGCAGTTCAAGGCTATTATGGTGGCTGGATTGACCTGATCGGACAACGTGCACTTGAGGTCTGGAGCAGCCTGCCAATGCTGTTTATGGTCATGATTCTGGTCAGTGTGTTTAGCCCGAACATTTACTGGCTGTTTGTGATCATGCTCTTTTTTGGCTGGACGACACTGGTGTCGATGGTGCGTGCCGAATTTTTACGGGCCAGAAATCTGGAATATGTCTGGGCAGCGAAAAGTATTGGTGCAGGGCACGGTCGAATCATGTTTCGGCATATCTTGCCGAATGTCATCGGTTCCAGCCTGTCACAACTACCTTTTATGCTGACCGCCAATATCAGCGCACTGACTGCACTGGACTTTCTAGGTTATGGTTTGCCGCCTGAAACCGCTTCTCTGGGGGAATTATTGCTGCAAGGTAAAAATAATCTCAATGCGCCGTGGTTGGCTTTATCTGGTTTTTTAACTTTGGCCATTGTCTTGTCTTTGCTCATCTATATCGGTGAAGCCATCCGGGATGCTTTCGATCCCAAAATTTAAAATAATTTTTTAAGACTGGCTTAATATTTACAAATAAAATTTGTATCCATTTGACAATATGAATTGTCAATTATGGCAAGTTGGGTTATAACACATACAAAATAAGATAAACATTTCAGGAAAGTACATGACACAATTGGCCGATTCCATCCAGATCCGTAATACCCGGTTTAAAAACCGTATCATTAAAGGTGCCATGAGTGAGGCGTTGGCGAATGATGCAGGCCAACCTAATCAAGCCCATTTAAAGTTATATGAAGCTTGGGCCAAAGGTGGTTTAGGCTGTGCGATTACAGGTAATGTCATGGTGGATTTTCGTGCCAAGAATGAACCCGGTGTAGTGGTAATAGAAACTGAACGTGACCTGGAAAAGTTAAAAGCCTGGGCGAATGTCGGAAAACGTCATGGTATGGTACAACTGGTACAGTTATCTCACCCTGGACGTCAATGCCCAAAAGGCTTGAATAAAGAAACCGTAGCACCTTCAGCTGTACCTTTCAGTCCAGCACTGGCGATGAGTTTCGGTACGCCACGTGAACTACGTGAATATGAAATTTTAGATATTATCCAGCGCTTTGCGACTTCAGCTGCCATTTGTGAAAAGGCGGGATTTGAAGGCGTGCAGTTACATGGGGCACATGGTTATCTGATTAGCCAGTTTTTATCGCCACTGACCAATAAACGTCAAGACCAGTGGGGTAGTAGTATTGAAAACCGCAGCCGATTCTTGCTAGAAACCTATAAGGCAGTACGTGCAGCAACTTCAGAGAATTTTATCATTTCAGTAAAATTAAATTCGGCAGACTTCCAGCGCGGTGGCATTAGTGAAGAAGACGTTATTTATGTTTTTAAGGCGATGGATGCAGCCGGGATCGATATTATTGAAGTTTCTGGCGGAACCTATGAAGCACCCGCAATGGCTGGAGTAAAAGCAGAGAAACGTAAAGCATCAACAGTTGCCCGCGAAGCCTATTTCCTTGACTTTGCCGAAAAGATCCGTCAGGAAGTTAATTGTCATTTGATGGTAACGGGAGGCTTCCGTACCGCAGCAGGTATGAATGCAGCCCTAGATAGTAGCGCATGTGATTTTGTCGGTATTGCACGTCCATTTGCGGTCGAGCCTGATCTGGGTAACCGTCTGGTTGCAGGACAGGATGTACGTTATGCAGTGGAGAAAATTAAAACCGGTATTCCAATGATCGATAAAATGGCGATTATGGAAATCATCTGGTATGCCGCGCAATTTAAGGAAATTGCCAAAGGTAATCGACCAAATCCAAAACTGTCACCTTTAAAGGTATTTTTAAATTACGTAAAAGGCAATGTGAAAGCTGTGATTAAAGGTCAGATCAATTCACGTAAATCGGCTTAATGTGCATAATGTATTGAAGCAAAAACAGGGCATATACAATGCCCTGTTTTTTATGAATGATCTTTCTAAGAATAAGTCATGGCTTGGGTCTGGAAAGGGAAGAGCAGCTGGGAAAGCTGACGTGTTGCCCACAAGCCTACTTCCTGATGATGCATATGCGGTACTACATAAGGAATCAATAAATCAATCTTTTGTTCGGCAGCGGCACAGCGATTCAGACGGCTTTTCAACTGATGAATCTGTTGCTGGTCGATACGGTTCAACACCGGTTCCATCTGGTTATGTACTTGAGATCTGCTACGTGATGACAGACGAGCAGCTAAAGTCTCACCTTGAATCCAGTCTTTAATAATCTGTTTTTCAGTGGCATTAAATACACCAAACATTTTACCATCTGGATCATCAATCATTTTCCAGAAACGGCTTTGTTCTACAGGTGCATCTTTTACAATCCAGCCTTTTTCAATCATGACTTTCAGGAAGTCTGCAATCAGTGCCGGATCGGATAACCATTCATTAATGGTCTTGCCACTAAACTGGCATTTCTGGTTATGGATATATTGTCCAATCAGCGCTTTGTTCTGGAACACTTTCAAAGCCAGTTTTTCAGTATCCAGTTGCTTGATGATCTTGGCAGAACTTTTACCAATATCATTCAGCACATAACCTTTTTTAATCAGGTCTAGATACTGGGCAGGATCTTCAGCGAGTGCATACTGATCTAAATACGCTTGCAGCGATTTTTGTGCATGACCGTTGTGAGCATTATCAATGGTAATGTGTACATTGAAATAATGTGGATCAATACCGAGTTCAGACAGCTCATAATTGGTAATTAACAGGTGTAAGGGCAGCTGCTCATAACCCAGATTGAAACCAATCACTAACGGCAAATATTCGGGTGGTGCGTAGGCCAGTGCCAATTGGACAGCCGCTTGTTCATAGTAACTGGCATCCAGCTGCTCGGCATAGCTGTTCAGCTCATAATGATTCAACAAATCCTGATACATGGTGACATGATTGGCACGGGTATGACCCATGCCTAGTTCTTCCAGATAGATATAAATCAGGTCTTTATTTTCCGGACGATTCCAGTTTTGTACAGTCGAATATAGCCATGAGCCGTCTACCAGTTTTACAGGTGCGACTTTGGCCAAGAACTCAAATGCATGTGAAACAGTCGGGAAGTATTCACGTCCTTGCTGCTGTTTACGCCGTTCTACATACGACTGGAAAATTGCGCAGGTTTGGTGGTGCTGTTCCAGAAAATGTTGCTCTACATGTCTGGATTGATCCAGCCATTCCAATCCAGCCACATCAACTTGATGGATTAAACCTCTTAAATAGTTCTCAGCCTGTTCGGTCTTTACTGTCGTCGAAATCTGTTGATCTTGAAAGAAGTTGACCCAATCTTTAAAGTTATTAAATTGATGATTATGATTTTTAATAGATGATTCAGGCGAACTTAACTTTGTACTGACGAACATAATCTGATCCTTGCAGATATATTATGCTTTCTACCTTAATGGCATGCTTATACCACCGGTGTTGATTTTTTGTTCGGATTTATAGTGCGATTGCTGTAAATGAAATTGAATGGATAACGAGTTGAAGGGAAATGTAAAAGAATAAGATTTTTGAATGAATTATTTATAAACAAATACAATTGCAATCGAGACAATTTGATCAAACATTAAAAAACAGGAATGAAGGAACATGCAATAAAAAAGCCCAAGTCATCATGCTTGGGCTTTTTTATGAGAAGTTAATTAAATTAACCATCTCGAATATGGCGTCCCTACGGGGATTCGAACCCCGGTTACCGCCGTGAAAGGGCGATGTCCTAGGCCTCTAGACGATAGGGACAGTATAGAAGTGATATTTTAAACCAGAACTTTTGATTTGAAGTAATGGCGTCCCTACGGGGATTCGAACCCCGGTTACCGCCGTGAAAGGGCGATGTCCTAGGCCTCTAGACGATAGGGACTTAATAAAATATTACTTCTGAAATTGGCGTCCCTACGGGGATTCGAACCCCGGTTACCGCCGTGAAAGGGCGATGTCCTAGGCCTCTAGACGATAGGGACGTTTCAGAGGTGGGCGTATATTAGGGTGAAAACAGGGGGGTGTCAAACGCTTTTCCAGAGTTTTTTGGAATTTTTCTTTTGAGTGCATAAATTTAAAACAATATTAGTAGAATACTTGAAAAATGCAGGATTTAGGCCGGATTTTTAAGCAATTCCAGAATAGCTTCAACAACCTGAGGATGCAGTAAATAGCCAGTAATGTCATGTGGCCGGTGAATATGTGTACGAATGCCATGATTGATGATTTCAGGTTCAAACTTGAATGGCGGTTGAGTAAGTGGAATGGCGGTAAGATAATCATCTGTTGAATAGAAATTGATCCAGTCGCCTTTAATTGCCGCAGGTCGTACCACCGGTTGTGCCAGGCTGGATTGAATCACCTGAAAGGCTAATGGTGAACCTAAAGTAATAAAACGCTGTACATTCAGTTCAGGGTGCTGGATGAGATGATTATAGGCAATCACACTTCCTAAAGAATGGGCAATGACAATGCAGGGTTTGCGACCACTCAGTTGTCTGGCAATCCGTTCATGTACTTCCCTCATGAAATCAGGATTATCGAGATAAAGATAAGTTTCAATCAGAAATCTCTGCAACAGAGTGCGATGCAGAGTGGGAAAATAATTGAGCAATAAGGCAAAATCCCGAAGCGCCACATTCCTGCCGAGAGCGGTAAAATAATTGAATTTCTGCCTGAAATCCATGGTGTCACTTGAACCGGGTTGGGAAAAATCGGTAATTGTGGGCCTACGCCAGCCAGGACGTGGAACAGGGGCAGGAAGCTGAGGTTGAGCCGGCTTGCGAAAAGGAAAGCTGGGCCATTCCTGTGGCATCAGGGTGCCGGCTTCTAGAATATTGCGGACATTATAACGTGAAAGCAGATCGCCATAAAATGGAATACGAATGTGACGTTTTAAATAACTAAATCTGGCATCTTGTTGATGTTTGCGCATCCCTTTTTGAAGTATATGGAGCCAGCGCTGGCGGATGGAGGCAGCGCTATGATGTTGCTGATTCATTCCATGAATAAAAATAACTTTCATCGACACCCCACTGAGTTCGATAGAATTATATTTACAGTATAGAAAAAATTAACGTAGCAAAAGCAGCGCTTTTTGTGGTGTTAATGTGTAAATTATCTTTGATAAAACAATAATTAACAGACATATGTATATTTATAAAAGAGTCATAAATAAACCAGAAAATGAGTAGGTATGGATAAAGAATTTGACTCAGCAGAAAAATAGTACAAAGAAAATATTAAAATTAAATCTGTAAATTGAGATGCTTTTTAGAGTAATTCCAGCAGGGCTTCGATGACTTCCGGATGCTGGACATAGCCATCAATATCATGCGGATGATACATTGAAGTACGAATCTCCCGATTGATAATTGCCGGCTGAAACTGAAAAGGCGGTTCTGATAATGGAAAGGCAGTTAAAAAGTCATCACTGCAATAAAAATTAATCCAGTCACCTTTAATAGCTTCTGGCCGGTGAACAGGCTGTGGCAAATGTTCCTGAATGACCCGGAAAGCCATTGGTGATCCCATGCTGATAAAACGCTGTACATTCAGTTCTGGATGCAGAAGCAGATAATGATAGGCAATCACACTTCCTAAAGAATGAGCCATCAGGATACAGGGTTTATCGCCATGCATTTTCTGGCCAATTCGCTGATGCACCTGCTGCATGAATGTGGAATTTGCCAGATAAGAATAGGTTTCAATCAGGAATTTTTTGATCAGCGTATCATGCAGCTGAGGGAAATGATTCAGTAAGATTACAAAATCCCGTAATAGAGTATTCCGGCTTAATATACTAATAAACTTCAGCTTCTGGTTAAAGGTCATGGCATCCTCAACCTTTAGCTCGGGAATTTCACAAATTTCAGGTGAATATTGATTGAGATGGGGTGGTGGCTGGGATTTAATTGGAGACTGGAAAGGAAAGCGAGGCCAGTCTTGCGGCATTAAGGTGCTGGCATTTAGCACATTATGTAAATGATGACGGGACAGTAAGTCGCCATAAAAAGGGATACGGATATGCCGTTTCAGATAAGCAAAATGTGCCTGTTGATGTGACTGTTCCAGACCGCGTTTTAGTAGACTCAGCCAACGTTGACGCAGAGACGCAGAACTGAATTTCTGCTTGTTCATGCCATGAATATAAATAATTTTCATCGACACACCACGCTGGCTGCCTAGAACATTTTCAGTATAAATAAAAAAGAGCAGCCGAAGCTGCTCTTTTGGTCATTTTAATGTTTAAGCATTTTTGTGATAGAACTTGTAGTAGCTGGCATAGCACAGTGCGATAAACAGCAAGCAGCCAAAGAAACTGATACGCATGCTCGGATCAAACACCATACTGATACAGGTAATCAGACAGAACAGAAAACCCAGAATCGGTACGATCGGGAACAATGGCGCAGCAAAATCAAGATCATTCGCTGTTTTACCCTGTTTGTACCATTCACGGCGGAAGTTAAACATGCTGAGACAGATGCTCATCCAGACCACTACCATGGTAAATGCTGCAATACCTAGCAAGTTAGTGAAGATGGTTTCCGGTGCGAACTGTTCAGACAGCAAACCAGGCATACCGCCAATCATGGTGACAATGACTGCAATATAAGGTACACCACGCGCATTTAAGCGGGAAAATACTGCTGGTAACTGTTTGCTGTAAGACAATGACCACATCATACGGGATGCAGCGAATAGACCTGAGTTAGCAGCAGACAGCAGTGCTGTAATAATCACAAAGCGGATAATATCTTCGGCATAAGGAATACCAATATGCTGGAATACTGTCACGAATGGACTGCTACTGACACCTTCAGCTGCCAGACCTGCTTCCTGATGCGGAAGAAGGGAGGTCACCACAATAATCGTACCTACAAAGAAAATCAGTAAGCGGAAAATTGCAGTATTAATCGCTTTCGGTACATTTTTGGCCGGATCTTTGGTTTCACCCGCAGCCACACCAATCAGTTCAGTTCCAGAGAAAGCGAAGTTTACAATCAGCATGGTTGTGAAGATTGGAAATAAACCTTCGGGGAACCAGCCTTGAGCTGTCAGGTTACTGAATAGCGGAGCAGTTTCCTGTCCTTGGTAGCTTACTACACCAAAGATAGCGAGTAGGCCAAGCAGGATAAAGGTCACGACAGTAACAACTTTAACCAGTGCCAGCCAGAATTCAGATTCAGCAAACCAGCGAGTGGAAATCATATTCAGTGCGAATACGAAAGCACCAAAGATCAGTGTCCACATCCACATGGAGCTATCCGGGAACCATTCCTGCATTAATAAAGCTGCAGCGGTAAATTCAGTTCCCAGGGTTACTGACCAGGTCAGCCAGTATAGCCAGGTAATGGTGTAGCCAGTCCCTGGTCCAATATAGCGTTTGGCATAGGCGCCAAATGAGCCCGATTCGGGCATATGAACGGCAAGTTCACCCAGACATAGCATAACCATGTAAGCGATGATCCCGCCAAGGAGATAAGAAAGAATGGCACCTACAGGCCCCGTTTGTGCAATGACTTCACCCGAACCTAAAAATAGGCCTGTTCCGATTGCGCCGCCAAGCGAAATCATGACCAGATGTCGAGTACTCATAGCGCGTTTTAAAGGCGCAGAATTGCCCTGATGCGTAGCATCATTCGGAGATGAGTGCATAGGAGTCAAAAAATAAAAGAATGAAGCGGGTTATTGTAGTGAAAAACTACAAATCTGCAACGTATTAATATGGATTATGTATAAGACTTGATCGTGTGCGATCAGATAATGGCGTCCCTACGGGGATTCGAACCCCGGTTACCGCCGTGAAAGGGCGATGTCCTAGGCCTCTAGACGATAGGGACGTTGCGAGGTGATGGTTATATTAAGGACTAAGCCGGATTTTGTCAAAAGAGTTTTTACTAAAATGTATTTAACAGTTTAAACATTAGGCAAAACAAAAACTTTATTTTATTAAGATGTTATTTTCTGAACGGATTTACCTGATATGAAAAAATAAACCCAATCGGAATTGGGTTTATTAAAGAAATTATTTCAGTCCAAAAGTTTAGAATTTAAGCTTTTTGATGATAAAGCCAGTAGTAACTTGCATAACATGCTGCCATAAACAATAAACAGCCAATAAAACCAGAGAGCATTTCAGGGTCAGCTGCCATACTCAGACCAGTTGCAGTACAAGTTACAAAACCTAGAATGGGAACTAAGGGGAACCAAGGTGTACGGAATTTAAGCTCAGATACGCTATGACCAGATTTCAGCCATTGGCGACGGAAATTAAACTGGCTCCAGCAGATGCTCATCCAGACAATCACCATGGTAAAAGCGGCAACACCCATCAGGTTCTTGAAAATAACATCAGCACCAAACTGTTCAGAGAGCAGACCAGGCAAACCGCCAATCATGGTGACCCAGACTGCTACATAAGGCACGCCGGATTTGCTGACTTTAGCAAACAGTCGCGGTAACTGGTTTTGTGAAGACAATGCCCACATCATCCGTGAAGCCGCATAAAGGCCAGAGTTTGCAGTCGACAGCAGTGCAGTGATAATTACGAAACGGATGAAATCTTCGGCATAAGGAATACCCATTTGGGTAAACACGGATACAAACGGACTGCTGCTTAAGCCCCCATGACCACCGACCTGTAGACCTGCATCGGTATAAGTCAGTAATGAGCTGATCACAATGATGGTGCCGACAAAGAAAATCATCAGACGCCATACCGCAGCATGAATTGCTTTCGGCACATTTTTCTCAGGATTTTCAGTTTCACCGGCAGCGATCCCGATCATCTCGGTACCATTAAAGGCAAAGTTCACGATTAATAATGTGGTGAATAACGGAATTAAACCATTTGGCAGCCAGCCATGTTCAGTCAGATTGCTGAACAGCGGTGCGGATTCATAACCTTGAAAGGGAATAAAGCCAAAGATACAGCCAAAGCCCAGAATAATGAAAATCAGTACAGTCGCAACTTTAACCAGTGATAGCCAGAATTCTGATTCGGCAAAGGTACGGGTTGAGCTTAAATTGGAGAGCAGTACACCTGCAGCAAAGATCAATGTCCATAACCAGATTGAAGTTTGCGGGAACCATTCCTGCATCAAAATCGCAGCGGCAGTAAATTCGGTACCCAAGGTGGCTGACCAGCCCAGCCAGTACATCCAGGACACCATATAGCCTGTACCCGGCCCAATATAATGGGTTGCAAAGGCACCAAAGGAACCAGACACGGGTAAATGTACGGCCAGTTCACCAAGACAGAGCATTACCATATAGGCAATCAAGCCACCAATAATATAGGCAAGTACTGCGCCCAAAGGTCCAGCTTGTGAAATCACTTCACCGGAACCCATAAACAGGCCGGTACCAATTGCGCCACCAAGGGAAAGCATGATCAGATGACGTGTGCCCATGGCACGTTTTAATGACGGAGTTTGACCCTCAACAGACGAATGCTGTGAAGGTGGAGAGGGAGATTGCATAGCTCAATTAAAAGGAGAGATTTTAAAAAAAGTATTTTAGTTTTAATTATGTGAAATATCACATAAATTGGAATTTCCTCATAAAGTTCTTCTTTTAATTTAAAAAATAAATATTTGGGAATCCCCTTAGAAACTAGTGATCTGGGGTCTGGTATTGCTCATTTGATGTTTTTTCAGCAGGTGTAGGCTCTGTTTGGCTCTCTGCAGTTTTATCATCACGATTGATCACATAAATATAAATCGCTGAAGGGGCCAGAATAAGTAAAACAAGCAGGATTTTCTTTAACATGGGAAAATTGATCAAAACCTAATATCAACTTGATTATAGCCTAAGCAGATGAGAAAGGGCACCAAACTCAGTCATGCAAATTTATAACAATAGGATTGAAAGCATTAATAAGAAAAAGAGGTTTCTTGGAAAAAATAAAAGAAGAAGGGGGATAAATAAGATGGCGTCCCTACGGGGATTCGAACCCCGGTTACCGCCGTGAAAGGGCGATGTCCTAGGCCTCTAGACGATAGGGACGTTTAGAAGATGGCGGTATCTTATTGATCCGCCACCAAAGTGTCAAGCAGGTGAGGTGCGAGTTTGTTTAAAATATAGCAAAACAGTTCCGCAGTCTTTTGCGTATCGTATAACGCAGAGTGTGCTTCTTTGCCATCAAACTCAATCCCGGCCTGAATACAAGATTTAGCCAGAACCGTTTGACCAAACATCACTGCACTTAAAGTCACGGTATCAAACACAGAAAAACTGTGGAACGGGTTCTGGTTTTTGGTTCCGGTACGGGCAATTGCTGCCTGTACAAAGCCCAAATCAAAATGCGCATTATGACCGACCAAAACGGCATGTGTACAATTTTGCTGACGACGCACTTCATTGACCGATTTAAAAATACGTTTTAACGCGGTTTTTTCATCTTCAGCCATCGCGATCCGCATTGGATTTGACGGGTCAATCCCGATAAATTCCAAAGAGCGGCGATCCAGGTTGGCACCTTCGAAAGGATTGATATGTGCATGGTAAGCTTCACCGGGCACAAACTGACCATCTTCATTATAAACAATTGGAATGGCCGCAATTTCTAACAAGGCATCAGTCTGTGCATTAAAGCCTGCTGTCTCAACATCGACAACAACAGGCAAAAATCCACGGAAACGCTGACCAATGACTGGAAGAGTTTCATTTGTCACATTTTTCTCCATTGAATAGTTTTTCCTGCATATAGCGGAACGATTTGTTCACCATCCAAGTAGTCTAGACTTTCAGGAATAACTTGATCTTCTTTGACCAACGTAATGGTTTTGGTATTACGTGGGAGGCCGTAGAAATCTGCACCAAAATGGCTAGCAAAACCTTCTAGACGGTCGATTTTACCTACTTGATCAAAGGCCTGAGCATATAACTCAATTGCAGTCAGTGCACTATAGCATCCTGCGCAGCCACACGCATTTTCTTTGGCATTTTTTGAGTGCGGTGCACTGTCGGTGCCTAAGAAAAATTTAGGATTACCGCTGGTTGCTACTTCAAGCAACGTTTGCTGATGCGTCTGACGTTTTAAAATTGGCAGGCAATAGAAGTGCGGCTTGATCCCACCAACCAGCATATCATTACGGTTAAACAGTAAGTGCTGTGGAGTAATGGTCGCGGCCACATTGCGATCCTGTTCCAGCACGAAATTAGCTGCTTCGCTGGTGGTGATATGTTCAAGCACCAATTTTAGTTTCGGGAACTGTTTCAGTAACGGTGCTAAGACTTCATCCAGGAAACGTTTTTCACGGTCAAAAATATCCACATGATTATGCGTCACTTCACCGTGCAGCAATAAAGGCACCTGATGCTCTTCAAGCTGTTCAATGACTGAATATACTTTACGAATGTCGCTTACACCGCTATCCGAGTTGGTGGTTGCGCCAGCCGGGTAAAGTTTAATGGCATTGACATGCGCAGAATCTTTAATCTTTTTGACTTCACTTGGAGAGGTATTATCTGTGAAATACAGCACCATGCGTGGATCAAAATCGCTACCTTCAGGAACATGCGCCATAATACGTTCACGGTAGCTTAATGCTTCTTCCACAGTTTTAACTGGTGGAACAAGGTTCGGCATACAGATTGCGCGGGAAAACTGTTTGGCTAGATCAGGAACGGTGCGTTGCAGAGCGAGACCATCACGCAGGTGGGCATGCCAGTCATCTGGCTGGAGAAGGGTAATCGTATTCAAGGCGAATTCAATCGGAGAAATAAAACAAATGATAATGCATCTATGCCCAAAATGGTAACGAGAAATATATACAAAATAAGGGATATCTATAAATTAATTTATAAAAGTATGATATTTTAAAATTAATAAAAAAATTACATAAATACTTGGCAATGAAATACAAGTACAATCTAGCAAAATTGCAAGATGAAAAAGAAAAAATAGAAGAATTAATCACACGGCAAAGTCAGCGTGTAGGCTCGGTTTTCCCTCAGAATATGGAACAGGAGTTCTGGAGCAAAAACCTGGAGCGGGCACGTAAACATGTCGAAAAGTATGTCTGGGCAGGTGTACTGACCTATTTTATTTTTCTGCTGGTTATGGTTCCGACCGACTACTGGATTATCGATTCACAATATTTCGTATATGATTTTGTGCGCTGTATGCTGGGGCTGATCAATGGTAGTCTAGCTTTACTTGCTTTTTATTTCTTCTCCTGTCTACCTAAAATCAAACGCTTTTTTCCGCAAGCTTCCATGCTGCTGATGTTCTGGATGATAGTCTCGACCTCCTATCTGACCATGTCTATTCAAACAGTAAGCTTGCAACATCAGTCGATGGCGATCATCACCATTATCTACATTCTGGGGTATATTCTGACCGGAGTAAAACCTTTACAGATGTTAATCACGGGGGTGTTTGCCGCACTTTGTACGGTCTGGCTGTTATCCATGTTATCGATCGACTTTAATGCGCTGGTCTTGGGGCGGATTCTGATCGGCAGTAGTCTATTGGGATGTGTGATTAGTTATATGCTTTTTGCTAGGGAACGTATGATCTTTCTCTATACTATGCGGGCCAGAATCAGTGAGAAAATTCAGCGGATTCATACCACAGAATTACTGCATTTAAGCCAGCATGATGAGCTGACCAAAATCTCCAACCGACGAACCTTCGATGAAACACTGGATATCTTCTTTGAACGTTCCCGCCGCAATCAGCATGCTTTGGCGATTTTGTTTATCGATGTAGATCACTTTAAAAACTATAATGATTTCTATGGGCATCAAAAAGGGGACGATGTCATTTCCAGTATAGCCTTCACTATTAAAAATGCGATCCGGCATATGGACTTTGTGGCCCGTTATGGTGGTGAAGAGTTTGTGGTACTGCTTCCAGAAACTGATGCGCATGGCGCCTATGCAGTGGCTTCCAATATCTTTAATGCAATTGAACGTCTGGAAATTCCACATGAGAAATCTGGTGTAGCTGACCATATCACCATTAGTTTAGGCATCACCGTTTATCGTGGTGAAGACTTCATTGATAAGGATGCCTTATTGGGAATTGCTGATCAGGCGTTGTATCGAGCTAAACAGCTAGGACGGAATCAGATTTATTATCAGTCGATCCGCACTGCAAAGCCGAACAGTGTGAATACCTAAATCGAATCTATAAAAAAACCGCTCAGATGAGCGGTTTTTTTGACGTTATAACAAACTTATTTGTTTTTGTCTTTTAACTGAGGTACTGTAGAACCTGTACCTACTGCAAGTAAGCCAGAATCTGTATAGATACCCAGTTTTGCACGTGTATCTGTGATGTCCAGATTACGCATAGTCAACTGACCGATACGATCCGCTGGAGAGAACATAGAATCACCTTTCTCCATAGTCAAACGCTCAGCTTCATAAGTGAGGTTAGGAGACTCAGTGTTCATGATGGTGTAGTCATTACCACGACGCAGTTCTAAAGTCACAGTACCAGTGATCGCTTTGGCAACCCAACGCTGTGCAGTTTCACGAAGCATCAATGCTTGAGAATCGAACCAGCGACCTTGGTACAGAAGACGACCCAAACGAAGACCGTTGATACGGTATTGTTCGATGGTATCTTCGTTATGAATACCAGTGACCAGACGTTCATAAGCGATGTGAAGAAGGGCCATGCCCGGAGCTTCGTAAATACCACGAGATTTCGCTTCGATGATACGGTTTTCGATCTGATCTGACATACCTAGACCATGACGGCCACCAATACGGTTCGCTTCAAGAATGAACTCAACTGGATCTTCGATACGTTGACCATTGATTGCAACAGGAAAACCTTCTTCAAAAGTAATGGATACTTCTTCAGGTTTGATTTCAACGTCTTCTTTCCAGAATGCAACGCCCATGATTGGATCAACGATTTTGATACCGGCATTCAGGTATTCAAGATCTTTGGCTTCGTGAGTTGCACCCAACATGTTTGAGTCAGTTGAGTAAGCTTTCTCTTTTGACATTTTGTAGTCAAAGCCATTGTCGATCAGGAACTGTGACATTTCTGCACGGCCACCTAGCTCGTCAATGAAGGTCTGGTCTAACCAAGGTTTGTAGATTTTCAGGTTAGGGTTGGTCAATAGACCGTAGCGGTAGAAACGCTCGATGTCGTTACCTTTATAAGTAGAACCGTCACCCCAGATGTTCACGTCATCTTCTTTCATTGCAGTTACCAGCATGGTACCTGTTACTGCACGGCCAAGAGGAGTCGTGTTGAAGTATGGAACGCCACCTGTAGAAATGTGGAACGCGCCACATTGAATTGCAGCAATACCTTCTAATGCAAGCTGTAAACGGCAGTCGATCAAACGTGCTTTTACTGCGCCATAAGCTTCAGCTTTTTTTGGAATCGCATCGTAATCGTCTTCGTCTGGCTGACCCAAGTTTGCTGTATAAGCATAAGGTTCAGCGCCTTTTTGTTTCATCCACAAAAGAGCTGCAGAAGTATCTAGACCGCCAGAAAAGGCAATACCAACTTTTTTGCCTACTGGGACATTCTGCAAGATAGTTGCATTATCAGACATTGTTCATCCTAATGATATGAAATAGGCACGCCAGAAGTGGTGGCCTGAAAAAACACATATTGCATCAATTGTATCATTATTTTATTTAGGTTTGCTTTAGAAAAGAAAAACTCGTTTCAAAATCTTGATTCAATAGGCTTAGATAATCATAAAATTACCGTATTTTTGACAAACGCTTAAAAAATAGGAAAATCTGGGAAGATTCAATAACATCATTAAGAAAAAACATCTTTAGGATAGCCCTCATGAGCCCGAATATTCCTCCTTTACCTAATCTGCAACCGGCTGCCAAAAATGAAACCCTGTCGATTGTGCATGGAATCTATGCCGGTTTGCTGGTTTTTAGTACGGTTGCATTTTTATATCTGGAATATCAGCAGTCGACGATTTCTATGCTGAGCTTGGGTATTGTGTTGCTGCTTTTAGCAGTGCTGATTATTTTGAATATTCAGGCCTGTCTCAAGGTCAAACAGGGCAATGGTTCAGGACGCACCTTGTCCAGAATTATGGCGATCCTGATGCTGCTCAGTTTTCCCATTGGTACAGTACTCGGCGTAATTGCCTTATGGAAATCCAGCAAAAATCAATGGCAGCAATAAGTTCACCATTAAGGTACGGCATGAATATCACAATTGGTATTTGTGCCTGAGAAAGCGGACTTAATAGTCATAAAAAGCCTCTGAAAATCAGTTAAAGTACATGGATAAGATTTAAGCTTTTAGCCAAATAAGAATCAGGGATATTTTATGACAACGACGCGCTATGCAAATATTTTAAAACCATTACATCTAGGTTTCACCACGATTAAAAACCGTGTGGTGATGGGATCAATGCATACGGGCTTGGAAGATCGTTTTTATAATTATCCTAAACTGGCCGCTTATTTTGGTGAACGTGCCAAAGGTGGTGTGGGTCTCCTGATTACTGGCGGGATTTCACCGAATCGTCAAGGCTGGTTATTGCCCGCTGGTGGAACGATGAATACCTTGGGTGATGTTGCACCGCACCGACTGGTTACGCATGCCGTGCATAAGCATGGGGCCAAGATTCTGTTGCAAATTTTGCATGCTGGACGTTATGGCTATCAGCCTTTTGTGGTATCTGCGAGCCCGATCAAATCGCCAATTTCACCTTTTAAACCACGTCAGATGTCTGAAAACCAGATTCTGGATACGGTTCAGGACTATGTTAAAACTGCAAAACTGGCTAAAAAAGCGGGCTATGACGGCGTGGAAATCATGGGGTCTGAAGGGTATTTGATTAACCAGTTCTTAAGCCGTCATGTCAATCAGCGTACTGATCGCTGGGGTGGAGAAATTGAAAACCGCATGCGTTTTGCGGTGGAGATTGTTAAAGCAATCCGTGCTGAAATTGGTGAAAAATTTATTATCTGTTTCCGCTTGTCCTTACTAGATCTGGTACATGATGGCAATACCATGCAGGAAGTGATTACCATCGCTAAAGCATTAGAGAAGGCTGGAATAACTTTACTGAATACCGGTATTGGCTGGCATGAAGCACGTATTCCGACGATTGTCACTTCTGTTCCTCGTGCTGCATTCGTAGATTACACCGCAGAAGTCAAAAAGCATGTTGCTGTTCCAGTCATTGCATCGAACCGGATCAATATGCCGGAAACAGCTGAAGTGATTTTGGCATCGGGTCAGGCAGATATGGTGCAAATGGCACGCCCGTTATTGGCAGATGCATTCTGGGTGAATAAAACTGCAACCAATCGTGTTGATGAAATCAATACCTGTATCGCCTGTAATCAGGCCTGTCTGGATCATACCTTTAAAAGTAAACGCGCTACCTGTCTAGTGAATCCACGTGCTGGTTATGAAACCGAGCTGGTCTATGTCAAAACCAAAAAGCCTAAAGGCATCGCCGTAGTGGGTGGTGGAGTCGCAGGTCTATCCGCAGCCACAGTCGCAGCCAGCCGCGGTCATGATGTGACTTTATTTGAAGCCACTAATGAAGTGGGGGGGCAATTTAATCTGGCCAAAGTGATTCCAGGTAAAGAAGAATTCCACGAAACCATTCGCTATTTCAAAGTACAACTGGAAAAGACCGGGGTAGATGTCCGTTTAAATACCCGAGTGAATCGGGAACAACTGGAACGCGAAGGTTTTGATGAAGTCATTGTTGCTACGGGCGTTGTTCCGCGTGAATTGAAAATTGCCGGTAGTGATGCACCTCAAGTCCTGTCTTATGCTGAAGTATTGCGCGGTGCACCAGTAGGAGGTCGTGTCGCGGTCATTGGTGCCGGAGGAATTGGTTTTGATGTATCAGAATTTTTATTAAAGCCACCGCATCAGCCACAACCGCAACCTGTAGATGAATGGAAACGGGAATGGGGTGTAGATCTGCATGCAAATTATGTAAGTGAAGGCGGACTGCAGCCATCAGAAGTCGAGCCACCTGTACGTGAAATTTATCTATTGCAGCGTAAAACTACTGCTTTAGGAGCAGGCTTAGGTAAAACCACGGGCTGGGTTCATCGTGCCCAATTAAAAAAACATGGCGTACGCATGTTACGCGGTGTGCACTATAAATCGATCACGGATGAAGGTTTATGGATTGAAGTGGGTGGGCATGATCAATTGCTGCGTGTAGATACGGTCGTCGTTTGTGCTGGTCAGGAGTCAGTCAAAGATGTCATGCCTTCAGAGGATCAAAAGACTTTAGCGAATTACCATATTATTGGTGGAGCAAAGCTGGCTGCTGAACTAGATGCCAAGCGTGCGATTCGTGAAGGGGCAGAATTGGCAGCAAAATTGTAAGGATTTGATGAAACTATATGCAGTTGATGAGATTCACTGTAATTTTCACTTGTCAGTCGCCTAAAAGCTCCGTATTATTGCGCACATGGAAGCGTGGCAGAGCGGT